>CAZWNR010000064.1:0-12214 GCA_964635665.1 uncultured bacterium
CCTGGGGCGGGGTGGCATCGGCGGGGTAGATCAGGTCTACCGCCAGTTCCCGACGGGTTTCTGGGGGAACCGTGAACCGCAGCAATGGTTCACCTTCTTGGCCCCGTCGCTGGACAAGGTGGATATAGTGGGTTTGTTCAAGCCCCATTTGGTTTTTGAACCGCAGGCGCACCGTTCCCCGGAAGAAAATCCGATTGTCGGGGGGACGACGGAACCGCAACCCGGCAACTAAGTTATCGTCCTGCATGGGGGTTTGAAATTTAATGCTGACGGTTTGGGCGGTGCCTGTGTTGTTGTAGAGGGGTAGGTCGAGGCTGTAGCGCACGCCGTAGTTGCCGTGGGCGCGGAAGGCGGTGTCGGGATAGCGGGCCACCATGGGAGCGCTTTGAATTTGCCCCGTGCCAAAGGTATTGCGATCTACGGAACTGACCACGTAGGAGAAGGAACTGCCTGGGGGCGGCACCGTCAGCACATCGGTTTCTGGGGTGTCAGTGAGGGTAGCCTGCCAAGAGGATCCCTTGGCCACGCCTGCCACCCGGCCATAGAAAAAGCGCCCGGTGCGGAAGGTATTGGGATCAGAAGGGGGAATATCCCGAGGCCCCGCCAGTCGCCCTTGCTTGAGAATCCGAATCCAGTCGCTGAGGGTGGGGACCTTTTCGTCCCCTGAGGCGGTGCGATCAGCATACTTGGCTAAGCTGGCCACATGCACTGGGCCGCTGCTCGTCAAGTACATCATGGCGGTGCGGCCATTGCTGGGAATGGGCCGCTCCACGGGCGGGGGTGGCGGCAACACCTCCCCATTGCTATCTAAGTTGATTTGTTCAGAGGCCGCTGCAACGGTAACCGGACGGATCGGCGGTTTGGGAATGAGGGCCCCTTGCTGATGAACATGCCCCGGCGGAATCGTGATAGATCGTGGCCAATGGGGTTGGGTGGCTCCTCGCAGCATATCCGTGGCGGTGCGGCTACCGGGGCCAGCAAACACGTTGCCATTAGTGCTCAGGCGCATATCGGGCAATTCGAGGAAGGGAGCCTCCTGGCTGAGGTAGCTCACCCCTTGATCGATGGTAACCGTGACGGGTTCATCACCAGGGTTGTAAATCACAACCCCCAAAAACAGCGTGCGTCGGTCATCGGGGTTGAGCCCACGGGCAATGTGATGGGCAAAAAGGTCAAAGCGACCGTTGAAGGCGTAGTTGAGGTGAGCCGCCGCCGTCGTCATGCCCTCCGGCGGAAAGGTGGATAGCAGAATCCCCTCCTGCTGCACCACCTCCGGGCTGTTGCTGTTAAAAACGGGCACTTCGTCCAGGCTGCCGGGAAGGGACCGCACTTCTTGCCGCCGGATGACCTCAGCGTAGGTACCATCACGGGAAAGAATCACCGTCTCCGTCGGATCCGAGGCACCAACCTCGGTCTGCGGAACCTGAGCGAAGACCGGTGAGAACGTTAAGGCAAGGAGCGCGCTTAGCATGGCGATCTCAGAAACTACGGAAAATCAACACCTAGAGAACTGACCCAGCGGGGTCAACCTCGTCTGGTAGACCTACCCCCGAATGCTGACTGGTTTGCCACCAGTCCGAACCCGATCCAACATACCATTTCGTGGCCCTACCTATTTCATGCCCAATGGCTAGAAATTGAAGCATCTCTATACAATTCGCCGTTACAACCATTCACGATCCCCCTCAGCCCCCCTCAGCCCCCCTCAGGATAGGAATCCAAGGGAACTTCACCCCCGTCCGGAGACATCCGTGGTCACCGCTTTAGTCAGACGGGGTTCCTTGGGCAGGTCTAGCCACCGGATCGCTAACCTTCTGTATTTGGTCTTGTGCCTCCGGCTTAGCCGATGCCTCATGGCTGGCTGTGCTCTGTAAAGAATAGTCACTACCGATGGAATGGGATAGAGTCGATCTCTTAGGATAAAAGTGTTAGAGAACCCAGGAAGTTTCAGTTGATTTACTCCCATCACATTTCGCTAAATCAACAACTGTAATTTCCTCAAATCATGGATGCAGCGACTTCTATTTCAAAGATAAGATTTTCCCTTGGATTTTCATGTCTGTTCTTCAACGTCTATTGATCGAGTCCTAACGGCGCTGCATGATGGGGTAAATGGGTTTCCTATCCTTGCCCCGACTAGCTTAGGGGTTGTCCACATCCAGACCTTCAAACCCGATGAGGTGGTACCTATGAAACGCTCCAAACTTTCAGTTTTTGGCTACTTTTTAGACGGGTTAACCCAATATTTTGTCGATCCCATTGCCCGCATTTTTGGCCCTAGCGACGATGACTATCCTGCCATTGGCGTACAGCCCTTTGATGGTGAACCCTTTGCCCAGCGAGTAGAAGTATTCGATGGGATCTAGTCCTATCTAATCTGGTAAATTTCTACCCAATCTCTAGGCGACCTAGGTTGTAGGAAATCCTGTCTTTGCCCGCTACCCTGATTGTTGGGACATGGAGGACAGATCCCCAGTCTAGGTATTTTTCTGGGTGGGAAAACCCAGGGGTTTCCAGGCTATTCAACTCCTAAACAGGCGACTGTAGAGGGTTGCGTGTTGCATACTGGCGAGGGACGCTCCCCAGCCGCCGAGGGCGAGATCGTCGGTGGCGAGGGTCGCGCTCTGGGCAGCGGTGGCCTCCAGCACAGCGTTGAGGGTGAGTAACATGCGTTGCCCCTGGGTTTGACCTAGGGGCACCAGTTTCACCGCCGCTGTCACAAGATTGGTGGCCCAGCTATGGAGATAGCCCAGAACAGCCGATTCGGCGGGAATCTGCCAGTGGGCGGCGAGTACCGCAAACCCAACCACAAAATTGCAGGGCTGTCCCACGGTTTCAAGGCTGGCGGTGAGTTCTGGATGTAGGTCGAGAATCAGGCGCACTAGGGCTCTGCCGGTGGCCCAGCTTTGCAATCGGCTTTCCTCGCTCTCGCGCAGGGCGGAGAGCCAGCGGTTATCGGCGGCAATGGCTGACCACTGACTGGCCTGGGCGGCTTGGTGGATGCGATGGATGTAGGCTGCCTCCACTCGAATGAACCCTAGGGCCAGTTCCTGTTCTAGCCATTGCACGACCTCGTCGGGGGTGGTCATGCCTTGATGAATTAAGGTTTCTAGGCCCTCGGAGTAGCTATAGGCCCCGACGGGGAGAGCCGGGCTGGCCAGTTGTAGCAAGCGAAGGAGGGCTGGACCAGCGTCAGGGGCCATGGGAGTGGGGGTGAGCATGGTGGGGGTGGGAATCCGGGTGGGCATGGGCACTAGAGGTCGATTGGGCGGGCGCGGCGGCGTGGCCATGGCCACTGTGATAGGCTCCGGCCTCGGGTTCAAAGGGTTGGATGAGGGGCTGAACCGATAGCCCCCCCAACTGGAGCAGCATCGACTCTAGAACGGGGTCGGGTTCTAGCACCAGACTATCGGGGGCAATTTCTAGGGGAACGTGGCGATTGCCCAGGTGATAGGCGGCCCGTCCTAGGGCCAGGGGCGACTCGGCTATCACCTTGAGCACGGGTTCTGGTTTGGCCAACACCCGCACAAGCTGGCCATCGGCACTAGCCAGGAGAGTATTGCCGCGCAGCAGGCTTCCCCTGGGTAGATTGAGCTGAATCGGCGTGCCATCGGTCGCCTCAAAGCGATGGCGCGAACGGGTGCGGTCGTGGGCGGTGAGGGCCAGTTCGGCCACCACCGTTGCCGTGGCATCCGCAGGCAAAATTTGGGTGACTGTCAGCACGGGCTAGTTCTGCTAAACCTTTAAACCTCCTTTGTTGTACCACGATGGTTCGCCCCAATGCGCTGTACAGAACCGACCCCAGCGCTATCGGATCCTTGGCGTTGCGATAGGAGCGCTGGCATTTTGTACCCGATCTAGACACCCACCTCAAATTCAGGCATCCAATTTAGGAACTGGCCCCCAGGTACGGAAAGTCCTCCCTTTGGGTTGGGGTTCTCCCTATCTAAAACGTGCCCCCTGAGCCAGATTGTCTGGATGTGGATGACTCACTTTCCGTTCCTGCGTTCGTTGCTGTGTCGTATTTGGTAGCCCCCATGGTTATGCTGAGTGCATTCTCTCCCTCTCGTCTGCGCCCCGCCCCCCAGCCAGACTTTCCCTTCGTCAGTGCTGTGCTAGAAGGGTTTGCCGCTGGTGTGCTGATCTTGGCCCAGGATGGCACCTGCCTCCACCACAACCACCAAGGTCAACGTCTTTGCCGTCGGCTTTCCCCCGCTGCCCCGGCCCAAGGTGATACCCATACCTCACTGCCTGTGCCGCCCAGTATTTGGGCGATGGGTCATCATCTGATTGAGGGACGGGCAATCTTTCCCGATCATGCCCTGGTGCTGAGCCAAGACCTGATGGGTAGTGACGGACAGAGCATCCATGTTCGGGTGCAGTGGCTTGCTTGGCCCGCTACGGAGGACTCTTACCTAGTGGTGCTGCTGGACGATCCGACCCAAACCGCCAAGGCTACAGCTCGCCTAGAGGCGCTGAGGTATAACCTCACCCCTCGTGAGCGGGAGGTTTGGGTATTGCGCCAGACCAACCAGAGCTATGAGGCCATTGCCCAAGCCCTGTATATCAGTGTGAATACCGTCAAACGGCATCTCAAAAGCATCTATGCCAAGCGCAAGCAGGTGCTTGGGGAACAGGATCTAGAAGCCTAGGTCAGTTCGCTGAAGGTTGGGTGGCGAAAGGTGTAGCCAGCCGCCTTGAGCTTTTGGTTCGCCACGCGCACATTGTAGGGGCGGGCGCTGGGCTGGGAGGCATCCCACGCAACGGGGGCCAACTGATGGGCCTGGCAAACTCGGTCAATCAGGTCTTGTACGGTGGGGATTTCATCCTGCACCAGGTTGTAGAGGCCGCTTAGCCCGTGGGTTTGCGCCCAGTCTATCGCTCCCACAATGTCGTCGAGGTGAATCCAGTTGCTGGCCTCCTGGCCGCTGCCGGGGCGGGTGGTGCCTGCGGCTCGGCTATAGATCTTAGCCAGGTCTCGCCCTGGGCCATAGATGCCGCCCAATCGAAATACACAAACCCGCCGTTGTTCCGTCGCCGCTGACAGCAAGACCTGCTCGGTTTCCAGCATGATCCGCCCGTTTTCTGTGGCCGGATTGGCAGGGGCGTCCTCGCGTACCCAAGCCCCGCCGTGGTTGCCGTAGACCGAGTAGGTGCTGGTAAAGATAATCTGCCGGAGGCTGGGCGCTTGGGCTAGGGCACTCACCACGGTTTTGGCCGTATTCAGGTAGGTTTCTCGATAGTCCGCTTGGCGTCCGGCCCCAACGCAGATTAACAACTCCTGCTGATCGGCCAGCAATTCCGCCACGGCGGCTTCATCGGATCCGTTTACCACCATGACCCGATCTGCCACGGTTTTCAGATCGGCTAGGCGCTCCGGTCGGGTCGTGGTAGCGGTTACGGTGATTCCCTGACGACGCCACACCGCTGCCACCGCTTGGCCCACGTAGCCACACCCCAAAATCGCCGCATTCAAATTGGTCATTACCGCCTCGGTCATCCGTCCTGCCACCATCCTAGGGCATTCCTAAAATCAGGGGAATTCAACTTCAGCAGACTTTCGCGATCCGCCAGGGAATTCACTTCCTGGTGGTTGTGGCCGGAGAGTCAAGGATTCAGAATCCAAGGCTCAAAGCCGAGATCCTCTCAAGGGGATTGGGCGCAGGGCCTAGGCATCGTTCCTCCTAAGCCAAGGCTGGGCCAGGGAACGATGGGGAATCTTGCCGGATTGACCCTGGGGGTGTGGCAAGATAACAGCGGTGTTCGACGGTACCCGCTGTGATTTGGATTGACTGGGCCATTGTGCTGGCCTACCTCGCGTTTTCCCTGTGGCTTGGGCTGTACTTGGCTCGTAAGGGCTCCGGTAGCATGGTGGATTTCTTTGTGTCGGGGCGTTCTCTACCCTGGTGGCTGGCGGGCACCAGTATGGCCGCGACCACCTTTTCCATTGATACGCCCCTCTACATCGCTGGGGTGGTGGGCAATCGCGGCATCGCGGGTAACTGGGAATGGTGGAGCTTTGGCATTGCCCATGTGGTGATGATCTACGTCTTTGCGCGGCTGTGGCGACGGTCGGAAATCATCACCGATGCCGAGCTAACGGAACTGCGCTACGGCGGTTCGATGGCGGCTTGGCTGCGGGGCATTAAGGCTTTCCTGTTTGCGGTGCCGATCAACTGTATCGGCATTGGCTATGCCATGTTGGCCATGGTCAAGGTGATCGATGCCCTGCAAATTTGGCAGTCCTTCGGCATTGAACCAGGGGAAAGTCTTAAACTGCTGAGCGTCATCGGCGTCAGTGTGTTGGTGTTGGTCTATTCCGGGTTTTCCGGCCTTTGGGGCGTGGTCGCCACAGATTTTTTCCAGTTTTTCCTCGCACTGCTGGGGGCGATCATTGTTGCGGTGGCGGCGGTGGTCAACCTGGGCGGCATGGGTAGCCTCATCGAACAAGTACAGGCTGTAGGAGGCACAGATTTGCTGGCCTTTATTCCTCTAGAGCGATCCGCCGAGGGCGGCTGGTACCGCTGGAGTGAAACCGCAGGCATCAGTGTCAGCACCTTTTTGGCCTACGTCACCCTGCAATGGTGGGCCTTCCGGCGCAGCGATGGCGGGGGCGAATTTATCCAGCGCCTTGCCGCCGCCAAGGACGAGGCCGAAGCGGAAAAAGCCGCCTGGTTTTTCAATATCCTCCACTACGTGATCCGCACCTGGCCCTGGGTGATTGTGGCCCTCGCCGCTGTGGTGATCTACCCCAACCTAGAAGACCGAGAACTGGGCTACCCCATGCTGATGCTCGACTTTTTGCCCCCGGTGCTGTTGGGTTTGGTGGTGGCCTCGTTGATTGCCGCCTTCATGAGTACGGTGTCAACGCTGATTAACTGGGGTGCTTCCTATTTGACCAACGATTTGTATGGGCGATTTCTCCGGCCCGACGCCTCCCAAGCCGAACTCGTTCTGTCGGGGCGGATTGCCTCGGTGGTGGTAACGGCCCTCGGTGCCGTGGCCGCCTTCTATTCCCAGGATGTGGCGACGGTATTTCGATTGGTGATTGCTATTGGCACTGGGCCTGGAGTGGTGCTGATTCTGCGTTGGTTCTGGTGGCGCATCAACGCCGCCGCCGAACTCGCGGCCATGGTAGCCGGGTTTCTAGTCGGCTGGACAACGACCGTGGTGCCCCTGCTGAAAATTGACGACTTCGGCCTCCGTTTGCTGGCCACGACATCGATCACGATGGTGGTTTGGGTCGCCGCCATGCTAGCCACCCCACCCGAAAGCGATGAAACCCTCGATACCTTCTACCGCAAGGTGCGCCCCGGCGGCCCCGGCTGGGCTAGACAACAACAGCGCACCGGACTCCCCCCCGCCCAATCCCTCCAGCACGACTTACTCAAAGCATTGGCGGCCCTGTTGTTGCTGCTCGGTGCCATGCTGGGGGTCGGCGGATTTTTGCTCTATCAACCCCTCACGGGCTGGGTGTGGCTGATCGTCGCCGTTGGCGGCGGCTGGTGGCTCCGTCGTCTGAGCAAAGGCATTGGGGAAGTTCAATGATGACAGGATCCCTGTGCTGTATCGGGTTTCAGTCAGCGGCAACTGCCCCTAGATTCGTCGCTAATGACCAATTGCCCTACCGTTTCGGTCGGTGGACTCGGCAGGGTAGGCCAGGGATCCTGAATCTATTGGCCGTACAGCGTGAATCTATTGGCCATACAGCGTGCGAGTGATGACCACCGCTGATGCAGCAAAAATCGCTGTCCAAGCCGTACCAATCAGCCCCAGGGTGAGCCCCCACAACCGCCCGTCCCATTTCTCAAAGCGAGCATTGCTGGCTTCCACGTCACCACTAATCCGCTGAACGTCGCCGCTAAGCCGCTCAACATCGCCACTAAGTCGCTCAACGTCGCCACTGAGTCGCTCAACATCGCCGCTGAGTTGCTCAACGTTATTGCCAAAGCGATCCAGTCGATCCAGCACATCTGCCAGGGTGGGTTCTCGGTTCAATTCAGAAGCCATGGCCGTTGCCTACAACACCCCTCCATCGTAGAGCAAACGCCCAGCGAACCCCAACTAGCACGGCCACTCGCTTAAGCTTGGGACTATTAACCTTAGGCCTGTTCCAAGGCTTGGGGGATACTGCGCCTTACCGACGCCCCAGGGTAACCTGTTGCTGAAAGCACTGGGCCGCCGTCCACAGGTTAGGCATCAGGTGGGTGGGGCGGAAGCTCTGGAGGTAGCTGTGGCTGCGAATGCCGCAGGTGAGGGCGACGGTATCGATGCCGAGGGCTTGGCCAGCCATAATATCGGCCTCGGTGTCGCCAATCATCCAGGTGTTTTGGAGGGAATAACCCTGACGCTGTTGAGCGGCCATGGCCACTCGGAGACGCTCGATTTTGTGCTGGGCTTGGTTCTGATAGGCCGCTGTGGCCGTCGGCATGCCATAGAGGTCGCTAATGAGCCCTTCTAACCCATGCTGGGCAAGGAACTGAATCACTTGATCCGGTGGGCGCAGGGTGACCAGTACCACCCTCACGTCACACTGCTGAAGAATAGAGAGGGCCTCGTAGGCGTTACCCTGAACCTGATCGTAGGCCAGCAGGCTAGGGTGGTTGACCAGGGTGCTTACGAGGTCGAGAAACTCGTCAATCTGCGTTCCCTCTAGACCAGACCAGTGGGCAATTTGGCGATCGGGAACGCGATTTTGCTTGAAGGTCCAAAATTGAGCCTTGGAAAGGCTGCGGATGGCGATCTCGTTGCCAGCGGCTACGGCCATGGCCTGCATGTGCTCTAGCCCTCGGCAGTAGGTTAAGTAATACCGCTCCGAAACATCAGCAATGGGGCCGTCAAAATCGCAGAAAAGGGTGGATCGCGTCATCTTGGGTAAGCCCCCGAAGAGAAGTAAATAGGGTATGGGTATGCAGTCACCCTCCCGTGCTTTCTTAAGGATTCCTTTACAAAGCTCAATTTTTATTTACTCTAGCAGGCCGTTTTCAAAATGACCACTCGGTTTGTGCCGATTGTGGAGAAGCCGTTATGGCAATTTCCTGGCAATTTCCTGGTAAAAGAAGCTCACCTCCCCAGGATCTTTGGCTGACCACAAAGGCCTCACCCCTGGAGCACTGAGGTAAGGCCAATTATCTCAATGGCCAGACCGCCTATGCTAAGTCAAGGGGGCAGGGGCTAGGGAGAATTCGTCGGGGCTGATGATTCGCGGCTGTGTTGTAGGAGCAATCTCCTGTGAAACCGTTTTCTAGAAAATCATGGGCTGTGGAGCCTAGGGTGACGGGGGCGTCTCGGTGGACTGGGCTGGGTAGGCGATTGCGACTGGGCTGGATGGGCTGGCTTTGGGTGGGCCTGGGAAGCTGTGTGGTGTCCATCGGTGGCCCTCGTCAGGCTTTGATTGTCCATCGAACTTGCATTGAATGCGATTTGCAGGGGGTTGACCTCTCGGGGGAAGATTTGTCGGGTGTTGACGCGGTGTATTCCGACTTTAGCGGCGCAATGCTGGCAGGAGCCAACCTCAGCGGAGCCAAGCTCAGCAGTCCTCCCTCCCAGTTTGGGGCGGGCACCACGCGGCTGGTGGGAGCCAACCTCAGCGGGGCCAATCTCCAGAACGCCACCTTTGAAGACAGCATTTTAGACGGAGCTGATCTAACCGGAGCCAACCTCAGCGGCAGCATCCTCACCGGAGCCAGCTTGAATGGCGCTAACTTACAGGGAGCCAACCTCCAGGGAGCCACTATTGGCGGCCCTAAGCGCGTGCAAATGATGGGGGCGAACCTCCAGGGGTTAGACCTGCAAGGGCTAGACCTCAGCCAGCTTTCCCTCAAGGATGCCAACCTCAGCGGAGCCAACTTGCAGGGGGCCAGCCTCAGCTATGCCGGGCTATTCAATGTTGATCTGCGGGGGGCTAACCTCAACGGCACCGACTTTACCGGGGCCACCATGGGAACGGCTCAGGTGGATCCTGGTGCCCTAGACAGGGCCATTATCTGCGAGACCCAACTGCCCTGGGGGGAATATTCCTTCCGCGACTGCCCAGAACGCAACCCCTACTAGCCACGTTCTGAGTTAATCGGTGGAGTGGATGAACCATCGAGAAAAACGTCGCTATGGTGCGAGCAATCCCTCCGGGGGAGTCAGATAGAGACAGCCCTGGGCTAGATCCACCACCGGAACGATGGCCTCGACAAAGGGCACCAAGACCTTGCGGGGGTTGGGTTTGTCATGGGCCTCCGGTTCGCCGGGGTGAAGGGTGACTTCTAGCAGGTCGTTGCCAGCTTCGTAGAGGTCGGTGACGAGCCCCACCTCAGATCCGGTGGCCTGGAGAATCACCCGCAGGCCCATCAGGTCGGCGGCGTAGAATTCCCCTTCTTCAAGATCGGGGCGATCCTCGGCGGGCACCAGCAGGGCGCAGCCGCGCAGGGCCTCAGCCTGGGTGCGGTCGTCGATGCCCTCTAACTTCACGATATACAAGCCCTTGCCATCCAGGGAACGCCCCCGCAGGAGGGTAATGGCTTCTGGCTCAGGACGTTGGGGACGCTTCAGCCAGCGTGGCCCTGGATCTAAAAAACGCTCAGGAAAATCGCTGCTGGGGTAGATGCGCACCTCGCCACGTACCCCCTGGGGGGCCACGATACGGCCAATTTCAATCCAATCGGTGTCTGCCATGGTTGTCCTAGACCGCCGCCACGGCAACGGCAGCATAAATTTCGTCTACCACTCTGGCCAAGCGATCCACGGCATGGGTGAGGTCGGTGGCGCTGGCGGTGAGGCTAATCCGCAGGCATTGGCGGGTGTGGGGCCAGTCCTCCCGCAGGCCAGGGAAGAAGGGATTTCCGGGCACCACAATCACCCCTTCCTGTTTGAGGCGTTGGTACAGTTCTTGGTCGGTGATGGGCAGATGGTCGAACCAAATCCAGGCGAAAATCGCCCCCTCACCCCGATGCAGATACCAGGGCACCGACCGGGGCATGGCCCGTTCCAACGCCGTTTCTAGCACCGCAAACTTGTCTTGGTAGTAGGGGCGGATCACCTGTTCTGAGATGTTCGCCAGGGCACCGGAGGCAATGGCACGGGCGGCAATGGCTTGGCCGTAGCGGGATGAGTGGATGCAGAGGTTGGTCTGGAAGCACTCCAGCACCTCAATCAGGGCCGGATCGCCGATGGCTACCCCCACCCGTTCTCCCGGTAGCCCCGCCTTAGACAGGCTCATACAGTGGAGGACGTTGTCGCCAAAGAGGGGGGTCATCTCCGTGAAGTTTAGGGCCGGGAAGGGCGGGGCATAGGCCGAGTCGATCAGCACGGGCACCTGGTGGGCGGCGGCGAGATCGGCAATCTGGCGCACCTCGGCATCGCTGATCACGTTGCCCGTGGGGTTGCAGGGGCGAGAAAACAGCACAAACCCGGTATCCGCCGTAATCTGAAGCTGGGTGAAATCGGGCCGATACTTAAATCGATGCCCTGCCTCGTCTACCTCCAGGGCTGGACGGTAGGCCTTCACTGCCTCCGGCACCAGGGAAATGCCGCCGTAGCCCGTGTAGTCGGGGCTGAGGGGCAGCACGATCTCCCTCAGTTGGCCGCTGCGGGTGTGGCCACCGAGGGCGTTGGCCGCTAGAAAATACAGCGTCTGGCTGCCGGGGGTAATCAAAATGTGGCGGTGGGTGAGGGACAGCCCGTAGCGCTGGTTGAAGTCGTTACAGATGGCCTCCACCAACGGTTCATAGCCCTGGCTGGTTCCGTAGCGACACACCACCTGGCCGTATTCCGTGCTGTTGAGCAAATCCTGGGTGCAGTCTCGCCAAAGCTGCTCCACCTCCGGCAAAATCACCGGATTGCCTGCACTGAGGTTAATAAAGTCTCGCCCTTGCCCTGCCCGCAAGGTTTCGATGATGTCCTTCATAATGGCGCGCACCCCCGTCAGGTGGGACATCTCTTCGCCAAATTGAGTCAGGGCAGGCAGCATGGGCGTTTCACCAGGGGGATCGGCTGAAAATATCTCCCTACTATACCAACCGGCCATGCGACCTCGGCGGCCCCCAAGGATGAAACGCTATTTTTTTAGCGTCCTCTGATCCATCAAACCTGCCCTAAAAAAGTCCATCAAAAAAGCTTGACATTGGGCCGGATAAACCTGCTATATTACGAAAGGCAACGCAATGGGGTGTCGCCAAGTGGTAAGGCAGCGGGTTTTGGTCCCGCCATTCCTAGGTTCGAATCC
>CAZWNR010000065.1:0-12178 GCA_964635665.1 uncultured bacterium
TAACTTGATAAGGTGCTCCTGCACTAATACATTAACATCGTCTTTCAGGACTCTACGCTCTTCCGATCTGCCTTTCGGGTGGGCTATGCTGTGGCCAACCCCGACCTCACCGAGGCCCTAGAGAAGGTGCGCCTGCCCTACAACCTGCCCAGCGCCACCCAGGCCGCTGCGGCCCTGGCCCTGGCCCATCGCCAAGACCTACTCAGCATCATTCCCGAAATCCAGTCTCAGCGGGAGTGGCTCTCCACCGCCCTAGCCACCCAAACCCTGCTGCAACCCTGGCCCAGCGCCGCCAACTTTATCTACGCCCGCCCCACGCTGCCAGCACGGTCAATGGAGGAGGAACTGGCGGACTGGTTCCACCAACTCAAGGCCCAGGGCACGCTGATTCGCCACACGGGCGGCGGGCTTCGCATCACCATCGGCAGCCCCGCCGAGAACCAGCGCACCCTGCTGCACATCACCCAGGTGTGATGGCCGCCGAGATCTTCACCCAGGCCATGGGTCGGTACAGGCTCAGATGGTGCCCCAATCCATCCAGCCCAAATCGCATTCGCAAACCAACCAGAACGGGACACTCACCTGTAGAGGCTACCGCTTATACACAGGTCTCCATTCCGCTGGATTCCTAGGGTTGATCCCCCCTAGTCCCCCTTATGAAGGGGAGAACTGAATTCAAAGTCCCCCTTCACAAGGGGGATTTAGGGGGATCTCCAAGGAATTGCGGCATGAAAACATGATGTGTATAAGCAGTAGCCCGTAGGGTAGAGGTCTCCTCGCCCCGATCAAACTAGAATGTGGTGTCCGTCCATACTGCCGAGGACGTTACAACCGGGACAAACGGGTCTGAGTGTTAACAAGTGTTTTGCACCTTAGCTCAGCCCTATCGTTCCATGGCATGGTCGGAACATGGCCGAACTATGACCAGCGGAGCCAAGCCGACTCCCTGGCTCGGCCCGATGTCTGTCTTTGCCCCCATCAAGGAGATTATTATGCGTCCGACTCGCTGGCTTAAGGGATTCATCCCGTTAGCGCTTGGCCTGCTGCTGTTGGTCAATGCCTGTTCCTCAGCCCCCTCCAAATACGACCAGGTACAGCAGGATACCACCGGATTTGGTACCCCATCGGCGGTGGATCGTAAGGCCGAACAGGGCAGCACCTTTAACCAGTTTTTCCCCGGCAACCAGGGGGATTACCAGGTCATTCCTTCCCAAGAAAAGAAAGGCTTTGCGGAATATAAGCTGCAACGGGGCGACCAAACCCTGGCCATGCTCAGCATTAGCGACACCACCAGCCTGCCCGCCGCCGCCGAGAAGTATAACGACGCCACCGATAGCATCGCCGGATTTCCTGCGGTGAACCAGGGCAGCACAGGCACGGGTCTGCTGGTCAACGGTCGTTACCAGGTGAAAGTGCTCTCGCGGGATCCGTCCTTTACCCAAGCCGACCGGGTCGCTTGGCTGCAAAAGTTTGATCTGCAAGGGCTAGCCCAACTGAAGGGTGCCATCAAGCCCTCCACCAAGGCCGCTAAGCTTCCCGCTACCCCGACCACCCCAACGGCTCCCCTAACTCCCAGTCGTCCGGCCCTCAGTCCCGAGTTGGTGCCCGTTCCGGCCTCCTAGGCTCCGTCCTGATTAATCGGGCAATTGCCCCCATCGCCGATCTAATTTCCAGGAGAGAATTGTGAGTACAAAAATCTACAAACTGGTTGACGACCTGCCCACGGGCGGCTTGACCGTTCGCGCCCTCAAAACCCTAGATACCTTTGTGCCGGGGCAGTGGGACAACCTGGTGGGGTTTGACAACACCATCAAAACCGTAACCGGCGAAACCGATGAGGCCATGATCCAGGCCATCGCCGAACGCGCCATCACCCTATTTAACGACAAGCGGGAAGGCTACCAAACCGCCCTCTGGCTGTACCAAACCGTGGATTCGGCCTCTGGGATGTTGGGAGCCGCCGCCATGGCTAACCGCATTGGCCAAGATACGTTTTTGGGCTTCCTCAAGGGCGTGACCCCCAAGCCCGAAAAGGCCCAAACCATTGATCTAGCGGTGAAGCTGGTCACCGAAGTGGTGGCCTTTTGCAAAATCAGCGGCATCCCCGGCGACAGCCTAGGCGACTTTCTCGCCGCCCTGGGCGACTACGGCAGCGAGTCCCTCATTCGCATGGCGGCCCTGGTCTGTTTTGACGGCATCATTCCCCTAGGGGCCGACTTTTCCAGCAAAGCCCTCAACGCCATTAAGGGCATGGGGCCATCGGATTTAGACGACAACGCCACCTTCAAGGGGATCAAAGACGAAATTCCCGGCAAAGACAGCCGGGGCAAACTGGCTTTTATGACCGAGAGCTTTGAATCTACCCAGGGCTGGATGGATCGCTTTGTGGCCGATAAGGGCATCACCCAAAGCCGCATTCTAGACAACCTGGGGGGCTTCATTGAAGGGTCTAAGGCCAAGCTCGACTACCTGGGGGCCTTCTTGGATGTGTCGGTGAAATACTACGAACACACGGGCGTTCAAACCCTAGCCCGTCGCCTCATAGAGCGCGCTGTTGCCGAGATCTAGGCTTTAGGCTAGGCCTAGTGGGTCACGAACATGCGCTTTTGCCGTGATTCAGCCCTCACCCTAAATCCCTCTCCCAAGGTGGGAGAGGGACTTTGAATCACGTCCGATCAGCTAGGCCCTTGCCCATCAGCACGTAGCGGCGCAGGGGCTGGCTGTGGTAGCGACCACTGAGCACCAGGGACGGGTTTTGGCGGTGCATCAGGGCATGGATCGCCTGTCGATACCCTTGGCTATACCCGGCTTGGTGAGCCGCCTCCAGCAGGGTGTAGCCCAGCCCCGCATAGGCTCGACCGGGCAAAATGGCTAGGGTTTTCACAATCAATCGCCGTTCCGCCGCTGGGGCCAAGACATCCGGCATGGCCAGCCCCACCCCCACCAGCCGATCTTGATCCCAAGCGAGCTGCACTAGGGTTGGATCGACCTGGGAAATCATGGGCCGCAGAAGTGAGATAAAAACTTCCTCTGGCAAGGGCTGAAAGAAGGGCTGTCGCCGAAAACTCGCCATCACAACCCGATGGATCTGGGGCAACAGGGACTCCAGGTCCAGCCCCACAGCATGGCTGATCCGAAATGCTCCTGGGCGATGGCGCTGCCGCCGAGGGGCATGGGTATCGGTTAAATCCCTGCACAAACGCGACTCGTACCAAGCCACCGGGGTGAACCCAGCTTGGGCCAGCCACTCCACCCAGCGCGGATCGGTTTGGGGTTCCCCAAAAAAGGGCTGGCCCTGGTGCCAGTCCGTGGCGCAGCGGTAGCTCTGCCAAGTACTGCCATCCATCGGCCCTAAGACGTGGTTGCAGCCCCTTTGGGACAGCACCGCACAGGTTTGACGCAGAAATTCCACCGCCGCCTCACCGTCTGCGGCCTCTAAATGACCCAAGCGGCCCACAATGGGCAGATGTCCAGATGGCCCCTTATCCCAGGCCCAAAGATCCGCTAACCCCACCATGGTTTCGGCCCCTTCCCACCACAGCGCCCCCTGGGCCACAACGGATTCTCCACACCAAAGCTGAGCTTGGGCATGGGGGGCAAGACCTAATCCAGGGGGTGATGGCGATAGCGTTAGTTGAAGCCGATACACCTTACCTTGTCTCCAGAACAGCCGCCCCATCCTACTAAAATTCCCTCTCCCATGGCGGGAGAGGGGCTAGCGTTAGGGCCGAGTATCTGTCATTTGCTCAGCCTCTTCGGTGAGGGTTCGAGTTAGCTGGCTTCTGCCATGGCCAGGATTTTCTCGGTGAGTTTTTCCGGCACGGGGTCGAGGTGGTCGTAGGCCCACTTAAAGAAGCCCACGCCCATGGTGAGGGATCGCAGTTCCAAAATCATGGTCTGCATCTCTGCCTGGGGCACATAGCCCGTCACCACATCCCAACCGGGCCAGTCGGCCTTGCCCTCGTAGCCGAGGATTTGGCCACGCCGACCACTGACCAGCTTCAGCACGTTGGAGGTGTAGACACTGGGCACGGAAATTTCCACCTGGGCGATGGGTTCGAGCAGGGTGGGGCCACCGATGGGTAGGCCTTCGGTCATGGCGAGGCGGGCGGCCTGGCGGAAGGCATTGTCAGAGCTATCCACCGTATGATACGAGCCATTGGTGAGGGTGACAGCGATATCCACCACCGGATAGCCGAGGGGGCCACGGTTGAGGAATTCCCGCACGCCGTTTTCCACGCTGGGGATGTATTGCTTAGGCACCACGCCGCCAACGATGGTGTCGTTGAAGGTGAAGCCCTCACCCCTAGGCAGCGGTTTGATAGACAAATGGACATCGCCAAACTGGCCGTGACCGCCGCTTTGGTGCTTGTAGCGCCCGTGGACGGTGTCCACCGATTGCCGAATGGTTTCCTTGTAGGGCACCTGGGGCAGGTGGGTGGTCATAGGCAGATTGTACTTGCGGCCTAGGCGATCAATGGCCAAATTGAGGTGCACATCCCCTTGCCCCCAGAGGATGACTTCGTGGGTGTCGCCATGCTGTTCCCAGGCCAGGGAGGGGTCTTCCTCCAACAGCTTGCCAATGGCGGAACTGAGTTTCACCTCGTCGCTGCGTTTTTCGGGGGTCACCGCGAGGGCGTAGACCGGGTCAATGGCCAGGGCCTTGGGCAGGGGTTCAGCGCTGTTGCCGCTGGTGGTGAGGGTGTCCCCGGTTTTGGCATTTTCTAACCGAGCGATGGCCACAATTTGCCCCGCTACCGCCTGGGAAAGACTGTTTTGCTGGCTGCCCATCAGGTCATAGAGGCCGCCCATACGTTCCCCATTCAGACCGTCGCCATCCCGTAGGGCACCCCGCCACAGCCGCACCAGGGAAAGCTTGCCGCCCTGGGGCGTGTAGTAGGTCTTCAGCACTTGGGCCAGGGGCGCATCCCCCGCCTTGATGCCGCGATTTTCGCAGGTGGTTTCCGGTTCTGGGGCTTCTTTTGCCAGGGCATCCAGCAAAGGCCGCACACCGTAGTCACTCGCCGCCACGCCGATGAACACGGGCACGATCAAATCCGCTCCCAGCTCCATCTTCAGGTCTTTGACGATCTCCTCCTCTGGAGGGGCAATTTCCTCCAGCAGTTCTTCCAGGAGGTGATCGTCGTAGTCGGCCAAGGCTTCCAACATTTCGGTGCGGGCGGCCTGCTCCTCCGCCTGAAGCGCAGCTGGCAGAGGCACCGGATCCGCCGGGGCACCGGGATGGTAGTGGTAGGCTTGCTCCGTGACTAGGTCGATAAAGCCCACCAGGTCTTGATTCTGACGAATGGGATATTGTTGCGGAATCACCGGACGGGCAGAAATTTGCCGCAGCGATGCCAACACATCGGCAAAGGTGCCATTGGCCCGATCCAATTTGTTAATCCAAATCAGGTGGGGAATTTCCCAGGTATCTAAAAATTGCAGCAGCGGCGATAGGGTCAATACTTTATTGGGATCGGCCTCACAAACCACAATGGCCGCATCGACACCCACCAACGCATTCCAGGTTTCCTGCTGAAGTTCCACAGATCCCGGACAGTCTAAAAACGTAAAACGAATGCCGCCGTACTCGGTACTAGCGGCATTGAGTTCCACCGTCATTTTGCGATTGCGGGCTTCAGGGGCGCTGTCTCCAACGGTGTTGCCTTCCTCAATACTCCCCTTGCGAGTAATGGCTCCGGTAACGGAAAGAATACTTTCTAATAGGGTCGTTTTACCGCTGGAATAGGCACCAACAATGGCAACATTACGTAAACCTAAAGAAAGGACATTTTGGGTCATGACCAACTCCTTGCCATCCCTCGATGGCCTACCGAGTAGACCCCAAAATCAGGGCCAGACAGGTGTTCCTAATGAAGCGACTTTCCCTGTCCTTCTTCAGAGTAACGCGACCCTAAAACCCTGCCCAACTCCGTTCTAGAAAATTTATCTATTGAAGTTTTATGGTGGTTTTTTGCAGACTGTAACCTTTGCAGACTGTAACCTTCCCTCGTCATCCTAGGCTGGGCGCGATATGGCGGATTTCCCTTGGGTGAAGTACATTGCGATGCCCCCCTGCCCCCCTTGATACGGGGGAACGCAGTGAAACCTAGACCGCTAGGTTCTGAGGGGGTCTTCACGGTGCGCCTGATTCAAGTGAAATCCACGATGAACCTCCACCTCAGGTATCGTGGCGACGGAGGACGGCAATATCTTCTGCGTCCAAGTCCACCGGGGTACCACTGCGGATCAGTTCTGCAAAGTCCTCATTGGGCACCATGATGCACAGGGCATAGAGCCGGGTAGGGCCAGTATTTTCAATCACATGGATGCCGTTGGGGGGCACCAAAATGCTGTCTCCGGCCTGGATAGGGACAGTTTTGCCGTCGCAGGTGGCGCGGCCTTGGCCCTTCAGCACAAAGAACATTTCCACAGCAATTTGGTGGCGGTTGGGGGGCGTTTTGCCACCCACGTCAAAGATTTCGACGCAGTAGGTGAGGGACATATCGGCAATCACCGGGTCAAACACCAGGGCGAGGCGGTTGGTGTCCTGGGGGCTGATACGGAAGGCCTGGTAATCCTGGGGAGCCTTGTGGACGGGCACCACACAACTGGTAGGTAAGGCACAGGTGGAGGGGTTCATCGCGGCGGACACCATAGAGGGAGCAGAGCGGATCGGCGGAGATGGTCAAACATGGCGATCCTTGACCTATGCCTATCAGACTGCCATGGTCTTCACGGTAGCTAGGCATACGATTACCCAAGGTTGGCCAGATCAGTCGGTAGGCTAATGGCCTGCCCCATCTCCAAAGTAGGTTGGTTGCAGCGAAGCGGAACCCAACCCTCACTGAGGCCTTCGGGCTTGTTGGGTTATGTCATCCAAGACTTCGATACATTTCAGTGGGGCTTAGCCTGCGCCCAGGCCTTAGGATAGACCCATCAGGGCAACGCTCTCCCTGGCAGGCAGAATGCCTACCCTAGCCGATTCTTTTCGATCTTCTGAAACTGAATCGAAAACCATACTGAGTTAGTTTAGGGTTACGGTAAATCTAACGATAGGACCTATCCTATCCTCGCCCCCTGCTTGCTGCCTCCCCCTGCCCCAGGGGTATCGCCCTAGAGATCCTATGACCGATATTTTGATTATCGAGCATGACGTTGACACTGAGCAGTTTTTGGTGAATGCCTTGGTGGCTCAGGGGTATAAGGTCACAACGGCCCGCAACGGCAAGGAAGGCTTGGCCCTGGCAGAAAAGCTCATGCCTGGGGTCATCATCTGCGACTGGAACATCCCAGGGGAAATCGACGGCCTCACCTTTTGCTACAGCCTCAAACGTCACCCCACCCTCTACATTGCCTCCCTGCTGTTGCTGACCTCCCGATTCAGCAGCGCCGACCGGGTCACCGGGCTCGAAATGGGGGCCGACGATCTATTGTCAAAACCCGTTGATATTAACGAACTCAACGCCCGCGTTAGGGCCGGACTACGCCTCTACCAGCTCACCCAAGATCTACGCCAGCAGACCCAGAGAATGGAAGCCGAGCTAGCGGAGGCCGAGAGCTACGTCCGTTCCCTACTGCCCCCCGACCAATCCGGGAAAATCCCGATTCAGGCGCGGTTTTTCCCTTCCCAGCAGCTCGGTGGCGACTGCTACGACTACTACTGGCTCGACCCCGACTACCTGGTGATGTACCTGCTAGATGTGTCTGGCCATGGGCTCGGGTCGGCCCTGCTGTCTACCTCGGTGCTGAACGTGCTACGGGCTCAGTCTTTGCCAGATGTCAGCTTTTATCGCCCCGAGAAGGTACTCCGCGCCCTCAACGAAACCTTTCCAATGGGGGATCAAAACCAAAAGTACTTCACCATCTGGTACGGCGTTTTGAACTGCGCCAACCGACAATTGCTCTACTCCAGTGCCGGGCATCCCCCAGCGGTGCTCATTTCCGTAGGCCAAGACCAAACCATTAGCACCCTGCGCCTGCGTACCCCCGGCATGCCCATTGGCATGATGCCTGAGGCCAAATATAAGTGGCAGCGCTGTCAGGTTCCGCCCAACAGTAGTCTTTACCTGTTTAGTGATGGGCTCTACGAAGTGTTGCAAAACAACGACCAATACCTCGGCCTAGACGCCTTTATTGATTTACTCACCGTGGCCCGCCGGGAGAAAAGCGTGGACTATATTTTGCAATCGGTGATGCGTCGTCAAGCTAGCACCACCGCCAGCGATGATATGTCGTTAATGATGATCCATATCGACTGAACCAGTAACGGCCCTAGACGACGCTATTGCTAAGCGACTCTACCGCTAAAACGTTGACCTCGACGGGCCGCCAGACTGAGCCGCAAAGGGTTGCTCCCCAAGGATTCGGAAGGCAGCCCCTGCCCCATGCAGCTACCGGCTAACAGGGCATCCAACTTCCCTAGCGATGGAGACCATCGCTAGGGCAAAGCAAAGGTTATAAAGGTCACTTTAGCAACCGTATTTATGCAGAATTGAGCGACTTTACTCCCTTTGAAGACCCGAAAAGGGGATAGTATATAGAAAGAATCGGCAGATAGCTTGAATTTACAAAAGTGTATGCAACTGGCATCGATAAACAATACTTAACAGACTGTTATCAGTTCTAGATATTAGGCTCAGAATCACACTGAAATCCTAGTTTCAGTGATGTACTAGGCTATAAGGCCATGAAGTTGGCTTTCTGCGGTTGGTCCATCCGGTTTCCATCAGGGTTTATTCAAGGAGTTTGCTATGCTCTACGTCGTTCCGCCCGTTCCCCCCGCCATCGTCTACCTAGAGGTGGCCTCTACGCCAGATACTTTGATCGCAGACGAGTGCGAACGGGGTAGCCGTGACTGCTTCCCCAGGGATCGGGTTGGGTATGACACGGAGGATATTCAGCTCACCGCCCTACCCCCTCGGAGCATCGACAACTCACAGAACGGCTAGGGGCAAGTTCAAGGCATCAAGCTGAAGTTCCTGGGCAGCCTGGGCCAAATCCGCTAAGGATTCAGGCTGTTCTAGGTAAGGACAGACTCCCAGCACGGGCACCTGGGTAAAGCGAGTGATCATCTCGGCAGGCGCCCAGCGTTCAATATCCCCTGGGTCAAGGGGCTGGGGGCAGTTAAGAATAATACCCCGTAGATTGAGCTTCGCCTGACGGGCCAGCGCCACATTGGCCACTGCCTGGGCCATGGCTCCCAGCTTAATCGGCACCACCAGCACCACGGGTAGGTGCCACGCAGCAGCCAGATCGGCCACGGTCAACTCATCGGTAACTGGAGAACCCAGCCCACCCAAGCCCTCTACCAACACCCAGTCGTGGATCTGGGTGAGGGTTTGCAGGGTCTTCCACACCACCCCTAGGTCAATTGAGCGCTGCTCTAAGGCGGCGGCGAGGGGTGGTGCCAGGGGGGCTTCAAAGTATTGGGGGGCGATGGCCTCCAGGGACAGGTCTGGGAAAAAGACCCGCTGGTACAGCTCTCGGTCCCCTTGCCCCGATTGCAGGGGCTTGAGAATACCGACGGATTGCCGGGGACAATAGCGTCGCCAGTAGGCCAACAGCGCACTGGTGACCACGGTCTTGCCCACTTCGGTATCGGTGCCCGCCACCAAAAGCGTATTGAATGCTGTCATACCCAAATTCCGCCTAAAACCACGCCTAAATATCGAGATCCTCTAGTTTCATGCGGGGGCCATGGGTTTCGATGAACTCACGCCGGGGAGCGACCCGATCCCCCATCAGAATGGTGAAAATACGATCGGCCTCGGCGGCGTCTTCAATTTCGACCCGCTTCATGGTGCGGGTAGCCGGATCCATTGTGGTTTCCCAGAGCTGCTGGGGCATCATTTCCCCTAGACCCTTAAACCGTTGCACGGTGTAGTTGGCGTTGGCCGGGAATTCGTTGGCAATCAGGTGTTGCAGTTCCCGCTCGTTGTAGCAATACCAGTGGTTACGGCCCCGTTCCACCTTGTAAAGCGGTGGGCAGGCAATGTAGACATAGCCCTGATCCACCAGTTCCCGCTGGTAGCGGTAGAAGAAGGTGAGTAGCAGGGTGCGGATGTGGGCACCGTCTACGTCGGCGTCGGTCATCAGGCAGATGCGGTGGTAGCGCAGTTGGGAAGAATCGAATTCTTCGCCCTTGATGCCCAGCCCCAGGGCGGTGATGAGGGCCTGGATTTCGGTGTTTTTGTAGATTTTGGCGTCGTCGGTTTTTTCGATGTTGAGGATTTTGCCGCGCAGGGGCAGGATGGCCTGGAAACGACGATCTCGGCCTTGCTTGGCGCTACCGCCAGCGGAGTCCCCCTCTACGATGAAGATTTCCGATTCGCTGGGGTCGCGGCTGCTGCAATCCGCCAGCTTACCGGGCAGGGTAGAGGATTCTAGCACCGACTTACGGCGCACCAGTTCCCGCGCCCGTCGGGCCGCTTCGGCGGCGTTGAAGGCCTGGATCGCTTTCTCCAAAATAGCGTCGGCCACATTGGGGCGGAAATCCAGGTATTCCGTCAGCGCTTCCCCTACGAGAGAATCGACAATGCCGCGCACTTCCGTGTTGCCCAGCTTGGTTTTGGTTTGGCCCTCAAATTCTGGGTCGGGCACCTTCACGGACACAATGGCCGTCAGCCCTTCGCGGATATTTTCTCCAGCCAGGTTAGACTCGGCGTCCTTGCGCTTGTTGCGTTTGCGGGCGAAGTTGTTGAGGGTGCGGGTGAGCACCGCCTTCAGCCCCTCTAGGTGGGTGCCGCCGTCGATGGTGCGGATGTTGTTGGCAAAGCCCAGCAGGTTGTCGGAGTAGGCGTCCACACACCATTGCAGTGCCGCTTCCACCTGCACCCCATCCCGCTCGGCGGCGATGTGGATGATCTCGTCGTGGATGGGTTGCTTATCGTTGTTAATGTAGGCGACGTACTCGGTGATACCACCGGCGTAGTGGTAGGTGGACACCCTAGGTTCGGCAGACTTTAGCAGCTCCAGGCGATAGTCCGTAAAGACGATTTCAATGCCTGCGTTCAGGTAGGCCAGCTCGCGCAGGCGTCCGGACAGGGTATTGTAGTCAAACTCAATTCCGGTGGAGAAAATTTGGGTATCGGGCAGAAAGGACACCGAAGTACCCCGCCGCTTTTCGGCAAGGGGAGCGACGGCTAATTCGCCCATGGGCACACCCCGCTCGTAGCGCTGCTTGTGGGCCTTGCCCTCACGCCAGACGGTCACTTCCACCCACTCTGACAGGGCGTTGACTACGGAAATCCCCACCCCGTGCAGGCCGCCGGAAACCTTGTAGCCACCGCCGCCAAACTTGCCCCCGGCGTGGAGCACCGTCATTACGGTTTCGAGGGCCGACTTGCCCGTGCGAGGATGGACATCGGTGGGAATGCCGCGCCCATCGTCGGTGACGGTGACAGAGCCATCGGCATTGAGGGAAATATCGATGCGCTTACAGTGCCCCGCCAACGCCTCATCTACGGAGTTATCGACAACCTCGTACACTAGATGATGGAGTCCACGGGGGCCAGTACTGCCAATGTACATCCCTGGACGCTTACGAACAGGTTCAAGCCCTTCTAGCACTTGAATCTGATCAGCACCGTAATCGGTTGTCATTCGGGTACGCTCCAAAGGTGGGCTGAAGTTGGGGCCTAGATAGGCTTGTAAGCCGCCTGATCGAAGAACAGGTTAAAACGCCCTGAAATTATAGCACAAACCTGTCGTAGACGCTTCTAAAGCGGACTGAGATGAAGATTGATCTAGGGATGGAACCCACAAAATTTTCGGTTTTAGAATCTAGCCCATGGCAACAGAATTGGGCTAATTCAAGCGTACCATTTTTGCTGGTCATTGGTGGCGCAACGGCCACGGGCAAATCGGGCTTAGCGATGGCCTTGGCGGAACGCCTCAACGGTGTGGTGCTTAGCGCCGATTCCCGACAAGTATATCGAGAGTTTGATATTGGCACCGCCAAACCGTCCCAGGCCGATCAATATCGGGTGCCCCACTACCTAATCGATATCTGCGACCCCACCGAAACTCTGACCCTGGCGGAGTATCAGCAGCAGGCCCAGAACTTGATCCGACAGTTTCACCAAACCGAGAAAACCGTCCCCATGCTGGTCGGTGGCACTGGACTTTATATAGATGCCGTCGTTAAAGGGCTGAAAATTCCTCCCGTAGCCCCCCA
>CAZWNR010000066.1:0-12135 GCA_964635665.1 uncultured bacterium
CCTTGGCTCGGCGCTCCGCCACCCTGCCCGCCACCGGGGAGCGCACCGAAGTCTGGCCAAGCTGGGTTTGCAGCCGATCAATCACCGCCCGCTGGGAGCGCACCCCAGCCTGGGCGCTTTCAATTTCGGCCTGGGCTAGCCCAATCGCCTGCTGGGCCGTCGTGGTTTGGGTTTGCTGACGGGTGAGTTCCTGCTGACTGATGGCCCCCTGGGCGGACAGGGTACGCAACCGTTCTAGATTCTGCTGGGCTTCGGCTAGGGTGGCCTGGTCTTGGGCAAGGGAGGCTTGGCGCTGGGTCACCTGGGCCTGGGAAACAGAGAGTTGGGCCTGGGCCTGCCGTAGATCCGCTTGCAGGGTGGCATCATCCAAAATCGCCAACACCTGCCCCGCCGCCACCGCATCCCCTTCGCGCACGAGCAACTGCTGAATTTGCAGCCCGCTGGCCTGGGGGGAGATGGACAGCAGATCGACTGCCTGCACCGTACCGTTGACCGCTAGGGTATCTGCCACCGCCGCCGGAACAACGGGGGCCACGGTCACCGTCTGGGACGCCTGGGCAGGGGCGGGAGTGGGTTCCTCGGCAGGGGGAGCGGCCTCTTGGCCGCCCAGGATCCGTGTTCCCAACAGAGTCAGCAACACCCCAGCCCCCAACCCCAGCAGCACGGCCCCCCAGGGTCGTGATTTTGACGCAGGGACAATATCGCTATAGGCTACCCCAACGGGACTGGGCGAGGCCGTGGAGTCTAGCGGTTGAGACGAATGGAGATTCTGCACAGCGTCATCCTTCAGGGCACAGGTCGGCCAAAACATTACGAAATGTATAGGTTCTATTATGCCTGATTCATTCCCGCCCTTGGCATCTAGGGGATATGGGCAGAATCGTCGCGCCTCCCCCTTGGCTAGAGACAAAAGCAGGACAGGGATCAAAGACAGAGCGAATCAGAGGAATCTATCCGATTTATGGATCGGATCAGGGGGATTGCGGCCATCGGCGTAGAATTCAGGGGAATTAGGGGGTAGATCAACCCATTGGGCCGGTTTCCGGAAGCCAATTTAAGCACTGACACAGGCCTGCCGAAATTGTCTGGGCCAGATTGAGGATGCTGATAGAACAAATAGCCACGGCGCAACGCTCGCCCGGATGGTTCTCATTTCAGTGTCGTTGCTAGGATTGGGTATCTATGAAGACTGCATCTACCGGCTGTACTATGGCGGCATCCTCTCCAGGGGCACCTTTCCCTCCCAGTTCATCCTCTCCGCCATGGTCGTCGGAGGCAGATTTGGAGGCGCTAGCCCATTCCGTTGAACAGATTTTTGAAGATCGCCTCAACCGCCGTCCCGGTGGACTAGGGGGAGTCGCGGCTCGGTTGGCGGAGGAGGTCAATCGGATTTGCCATCGCAGCGACCGCATTCAGTCCTCTGGAGACGTTAGCCATTGGCAAGGGGCCCTGGTGCGTCACCGGGTAGACAAGTGTCTGGCCTACTACGAGGTGGGATCCCACCAGGGGCGGGTGGATCTCCACAGCAGTCTCAGCGCCATCGTGTATCGCCATGTGGCCCCCAAGGATAGTTACCTGAGCTTCCAGGGGCGCTATGCGCTGATTGAAGACTTTATGCAGACCTTCTACATCGAGGTGCTCAATGCCTTTCGACGAGAGCACCACCTGCCCGCCACCTACACCCCCCGCACGCGGCTAGAACTAGCGGAATACATGGCCTTTAGTGAACAGTATGCCAAACGCCGCATTTCCCTAGGTCGCCACAGCCAGCAGTTGATCGTACTGCGCGCCCAGGCCTTTAGCCGTCGCCAGCCCGCCGAAACCGCCGTAGATATGGGGCTTGTGGGCGAAGGGGCTAAATCGGAAGAGGCCGAAACCTATGCCCGTAGTTCCGTGGTCCAGCAGGTACGCGACAAACTCAAAACCGACGCCTACGATCCCGGTGAGGCGGTGATGCGGGATCGGGTCATCACAGCACTCATCGAGTATTTCAAGTCCCAAAACCAGATGGACTGCATTGACTATTTAACCCTCAAGCTGGAAGACTGCTCCGCCACCGAAATTGACGACATTCTAGGCCTATCTCCCCGCCAGCGGGACTACCTACAACAGCGGTTTAAATACCACGTTGAGAAGTTCGCCCAGCAGCACGAGTGGGATCTCGTTCACCAGTGGCTAGGGGCCAACCTGGAGGACAGCCTAGGGATGACCCCAGAAGAATGGCAGGGCTTTTTGGCCAGCTTGCCTGGGGATCAGCGACGACTGATCGAGTTCAAACAGAAGGAGGCCCAGGCCAGTGATGAGGTCATTGCCCAAACCCTAGGCTGGACACCCAAAAAAGTACATCGCACCTGGAGTAGACTGCTCAAACAAGCCTGGGACTACCGTAACCAGAGTCGTCGGGAGGAGCAAAAATCCTAGGGTCTCCTCGGGCCTCCGGCAAACCTAACGCCCCTCCCTAGGCGGATTCGGCCTCGGCTTCCTCACCACCGGGCGGCTCAAACTTGTAGCCCACCCCCCGCACCGTTTGAATCAGGGCTGGTTCGTTGGTATCCTTCTCAATTTTTTTGCGGATCTGGCCGATGTGGACATCCACCACCCGTTGATCCCCCACATAGTCGTAGTCCCAGACCTTTTGGATGAGTTCGGCCCGTCGCCACACCCGACCGGGGTGGCTGGCCAGGAAGTGCAGTAGGTCAAACTCCAGGGCCGTCAGGGGCACCATTTCCTCATGGAGCATCACCTCTCGCCGCACCGGATCAATCACTAGGCTATTGAAGGTCAGACACTGCTGTTCTGCCACCGTTACGGGGCGCTGGCGCTTGAGAATAGCCCCCACCCGCACCTCCAACTCCAGCAGGCTGAAGGGCTTGGTCAGATAGTCGTCGGCCCCCTCGGCAAAGCCCCGGATTTTATCGGCCTCATCGGTGCGACTGGTCAGCATCAGCACAAAAACACCCGTCCGCGCCTGCATCTCCTTACAAAGATCGTAGCCATTGCTATCGGGCAGATTCACATCCAGGATGACCAGATCGGGCGTGAACTGCTCAAACACGGCTAGGGCTTTTTTGCCGTCCTCGGCGGATTCCATTTCATAGTCCTGCTTCGCCAGAAAACGATAAATCAAATTGCGAATCGCAGGATCGTCGTCAACAACCAGGATTTTGGCCTCCGCCATGATCACAACCTTTGGTCTAAGGGATCTGAACTAATGAGCGCGTAGATGGCTCTACCGCCCATCTTCAAGGGAACAAGAGCGCGGTTCTTTCAGATTCTTCAAGGGTTCTTGGGGTTTTCCGCCACAAACCGCTGCATCGTTCCCTAGCTTACTAGAGATTTTTATGAAGATGCCACGCTGGCTTCAGTAAAACTACACAACTTTTCCCCTTCCCTGAAGCTAGGCAGGCCAGTCATCCTAGTCTGGCTAGGGTTCGGGCTAAGGGGCTTGGGGTACGGAGGGTAGGCCCATCAGGGTGTCTTTGAGCGGGGGCCGACACGATAGGGAAACTCCCATCGCTGAAAAGCCCCATCGCTGACAACCAGTAGACTAGCCCTGAAACGCACGGCACCTCAAACGCATTGAAAGCGTCGTGATCGGCTAGCGGCGACTGTAGAAGGACACCTCAATATCGGCGCACCAGCTTGCCGTAAGGTTTTCATAAAGAAATACCCGCTCCACCTGGTAGTAGACGCCATCGCGAAAGAGGCAGTCTCCCACGCGAGGAATAATGGGGTAGGTGGCAAACCAGAGGGCATCCTTGGCCGGGGCGTTTGGAGTTTTGCTGCGGGCCGCCAAATAAAACACCTGCACCTGATGCCCCTTCCCCCCCAGGACTGACGGAGTGGTGGGGGTTGGGGGTAGATTACCAGTCTTGCGGGACGACTTTCGTTGGGCCATCGGTTTTCCCCTACCAACACACAGGCACAACAGAGGTTCTACCACAGCTTATCCAAGGGCGCATCCTGGCCCTGGTGAAACCACGTAGGCCCCCTCGCTTCATGTCCCATTTCCGCGTCATATCTTAACGGCCCATCTTCCAGGATTCACCATTCTGATATGGGGGCATGGTAGGGAAAACCTAGAATAGAGGACAAGGCAAACAAAACAGCATCGGGCAAGCACACCCAAGTTGTGATTGTGAAACTCTTGGCTGGCTCCCAGAATTGATGTTGGTTCCCTCGGTTGTTTCTCCATAGGTCGTTCCATGCTATCGTCTCTCTCCACCCCTCCCTCACCCTCCAATGCTGACGATGCCGACTACGTGCTAGGCCAAACGGGAGACACCGTTATCTACATCTTTCCCAGCGGCGATGCCCTGATGAACCGAGATGCGGACGAAGCCCCGGCGGTTCTGGTGGAACACCAGAAAAAGACGGCGTCGCGCGCCTCGGCTCCTCCCAACCCGGCGAATCCCACCCCCGATGATGCAGCTCTCATTGATCGTCTACTGGCGGAGGGCCGTTTAACGGTAGCCCAGGTGCAGGTCGCCCGCTACGATCAGGAGGTCACTGGGATGTCCTTGGCCGAGTCCCTGACTCTGCGTGGCTGGATTTAGGCCGTTGTCTGAGGGGATGGGCCAGCGTGGATAAGCCAGATTTGGTCAGCCTCTACCCTGGCTAACCAGCCACCGGGGAAGGGATCGGTTTGGCTGCGGTTGGGGGCAGCGATTAAGGCCACCAGTTTTTCTCCATGGTCGAAGGTGACGGGGGCCGTCATCACCCGCTGCAAGGCTCGTCGCAACACCCGCCGCTGCAGGGCTAGGGGAGCAGATCGCAACCCAGACCGCTGAATGACCCAAGCTAAATCCTGGCGCTGTACCGTCTTGGTGTACAGCGCCTCGGCCATGAGGTCTAACAGCGCCACCTCCGCCGTCAGAATTTCAGCGGTTTGGGCCAGGGTTTGATCCACCCTGGGGTTAAAGTGGCGCTGCAATAGGGGAAATACCTCTAAACGCAGACGATTGCGAGCATAGGTGAGGTCGGCGTTGGTGCTGTCGATCCACACCGGCAGGTTGAATTGTTGACAGAACTGCGCGGTGTCTTGCCGGGTGAGATCTAGCAGGGGACGCACCACCGTTAGCTCGGGCTGGTCGGAGCTGAGGGGACGCTGCCACGCAAGGGCTTGAAGTCCGTCGGTGCCACTGCCGCGTAGCAGGTTGTAGAGCAGGGTTTCGGCGCGGTCGGTGGCGGTGTGTCCGGTGGCGATGTGGGTGGCTCCCAAGGATTGAGCGGCATCGCCTAGAACCTGGTAGCGCCATTGGCGGGCGTCGGCTTCGGTGGTCGGGCAGGTTTCGGCGGTCATGACCTGGCAGGGAATATTCCAGCTTTGGCAGAGATCCGCCACAAAAGCGGCATTGTCAGCGGAGTCGGGCCGCCAGCGGTGGTCGCAATGCACCGCCCACAGCCGCCAGTGCCATTTGGGCTGCAAATCCACCAAAAGCTTTAGCAGGGCGATGGAATCTTGCCCCCCCGACACCGCCACCACCACACCACAGCCCTGGGGCAACAGGGATCGCCCCCGTAGTCCTCGGTGGATTTGGGCATGGAGGTTACTCCAGGGGGGACGTGGCATCAGTCCTAGCCGCCGTAGTTCCATCCGGTGCTTTCCAGCAGCAGAGGTTCACCTTCGCGATGGATCGCCGCCCCCACCACTTCGCCGACAAAAACCGTGTGGTCGCCGTGTTCTACGCTGCCCACCACCCGACATTCCACATAGCCCAGAGTATCTTTGATGATCGGGCATCCGGTTTCGGGGCCGAGGTAGAATTCGATGTCTTCAAACTTGTTGCCCACCCGCCGCAGGGGCTTAAAGAAGTTTTGGGCCAAGTCCTTCTGTCCGGCCTCCAGGAAGCTGAGGGCAAAGACACCGCTGGCCTTCACCATGGCGTGGGAGGTGGAGTCGTTTTTGACGCAGTTCACCACCAGGGGCGGCTGAAAGGAGGCCTGCATCACCCAACTGGCGGTAAAGCCATTGAGATCATCGCCATCCTTAACGCCACAGATGTACAGCCCGTGGGGGATTTTGCGTAGCAGTGTTTTTTTGGCCTGTTCGTCGAGCACGGGGTACCTACCTCATTACGTCATGCAGGGTCATTATGGCCAGTGTAGGTCTTTGGGCGGTGCATTGTGGCGCAAATGCGTTCTATGGAGATGATCAAAATTCTTAAGGTAATGCCTTGATCAAAGGATGCATTGCTGTGTAAATGCCCCCTGTGAGACTCCGCTCCTACCTTTTAATCAAAAACCGGGGGGATAGGATTGATAACGGCCTAGAAATGCTGAAAACCCTGGTTAAAGGAGAGGTCTAGGCTGGTGACAGCGCTCTTGCTGTCGGCGGTGGGGCCGTTAGCGGGAAGTTGCAGCTTAACGGCGGGATCGGCGGTGAGGTAGCCCAGCAGCTTGCCCTCTGGGCCGAGGTGGCCTTGCAGTACCTGGGCCATGGATTCTGGTAGGCAGAGTACCAGTTCAAAATCTTCGCCGCCGTAGAGGCACCAGTCACAGGCTTTTTCTAGACCCACCCATTGCACGAGATCCGGATCAAGGGGGAGGCGGTCGGCATTGAGGACAACCCCAACCCCGCTGGCTTGGCATAGGTGCAGTACCGCATTGGCGAGGCCATCGCTAGAATCCATGGCGGTAATGGTGACGGGCTTAGCAAAGGCCCGCAGCAAACTCCGCAAATGGGCCACCACATCTAGGCGGGGCTTGGGCCGTTGGTGGGCCTGAATCCACCGCTGGCGCACCGCTTCACGGAGAGAAGCGCCTTGTTTTGGGGAAAACAGCAACTCTAACCCTGCCCGCGACAGCCCGTGGTAGCCTGTGGCTAAAAGCACCTGTCCTGGCTGGGCCGTATGGCGATAAAACGCCTGGCCTAGTTCCACAGAGCCGAGGGCGGTGATGGCGATGCTGATGGTGTCCGACCGACAGAGGTCGCCGCCAATGAGCTGTCCGCCCCAGGTATCGAGGCAGGCGGCCATGCCTTGGTAGACACCTTCTACCCAGGCCACAGGGGTTTGGCTGGGTAAGCTCAGGGCCACGGTAATTCCTTGTGGTTCGGCCCCCATGGCGGCGAGGTCAGATAAATTGGCGGCTACGGCCCGCCAGCCTACATCCTCTGGGGCGGTGGTTTGATCGCTAAAATGCACCCCCTCCACCAGCATATCGGTCGTTACCACCAGTTGATGGCCGGGGGGCAGAGCCATCACCGCCGCATCGTCTCCGACAAGGTCGATGGGGCAGTAGCGAAACAGCCGCTGGAGCAGTCCCAGTTCGCCAATCTGCCCCACAGTGAACGCTTCAGTCATGCTAGGTGGGCTGTACCAGGTTTTCGGCCCCGGCCACAATCCGGGCCGACTCGATGCGGTCGCCCTGGGTCAACTGCTCTAGCACCTCTTTGTTCTCGACGACGTAGCCAAATACGGCATAGCGGCCATCCAGCAGGTTAAGGCCAGCGGGGGTCAGTTCTGGCTCGAAAAGGAAGAAGAAGAACTGGGAGGATCCGCCGTTGGGGTCATCGCCGGGGCGGGCCATGCCCAGGGTGCCAAAGGCGGAAAAGGGCAGGACGGGATCGTCTAAGTAGCGGCCCAGATCTTCCAACGTGGTGCCATAGACGGGGGCATCGTCGCCCTTGACCAAAATTTCGAGGGGAATGGCGCGGTAGGCCTTGGTTTTAGGGTCGATAAAGCCTTCCTCTGGCCCAGCCGGGTCGCCGGTTTGGAGCACGTAATTTTCTTCGGCGCGGATAAATTCCATGCCGTCGTAGAAACCCCGCTGCACCAAGTCCACAAAGTTTCCAGCGGTGACGGGGGCACTATAGCCATCCACCACGGCCCGCATGGTGCCCTTGTTGGTGACAAATTCCACCGTGGCCCGTCCCTTGAGTTGGGGCAGGTTGCTGTATGCTTCGGGCACCGCAAAGGGAAACTCCGTCGCCATCAATTCTTCGATGCGGCCCACATCATCGAGCATGGCGGAACGGGTGATCCACACCGCTTCCCGATCCTTGAGGTCAATGGCTTCATTGAGGGGGATCAGTTGGGCCTGCATGTCGTCCAAATAGCTGACTGCCGCCGCCCGTTTGCCATCGGGAATCGCCGCCAAGATGGCCTCTCGATCTCGCCCCAGCAGCCGCTCCACCTTGGCCACATCCTTGGCCACAGGCCCCCAGCGCTTGCTGCGCAGCCATTCCGACAGGCCCTCTAGGGTGGACTGAATGGTGCGAATTTCCTTGTTTTCGATGGGCAACGAGTTCCGCAGCAGCGCCCGTCCGTCGGTGATGGCGTTTCCGGGGGGCAGATAGGCCACCGTCATTGTTCCGGTCAGACTGAGGGCCTGGGCTTGACCGGGCTGCCCCACCCACACGCCAATCATCACCAACAGCACCCCAATACCAGAGAGGAGGGTGCGGGAACCATGCTGCCACCAAGGGCGGCTTACCGTCATGCCTTTGGCCATTTTTCTTAACTTGCCTGCTAAACCAGAACGTCAACGTTGCGGGCGGAGGCCGCCTTTACAATCTTGTCACACTGTTGGATCTTGGCCAATTTTGTAGACCGTACCCATGGCAAGATGCCATCGGCTGGCAACCGCGCCAGGGGATCCGGCAGAATTCCGCAAGAAATCGCCACGGGGAAAGGGCCACTGAGGGGTAGAATGAGGTGCTAAAACATTCATTTATCCGACCACTAGAGCCAGCGTTATGATTTCCAGCAATGATTTCCGCCCCGGTACGACCATTGTGCTTGATGGCTCCGTTTGGCGTGTTGTGGAATTTCTGCATGTTAAGCCTGGCAAAGGATCGGCTTTCGTGCGTACCAAACTGAAGAACGTGCAGTCCGGTAACACCGTAGAGCGTACCTTCCGGGCCGGAGAAACCGTGCCCCAGGCGGTGATTGAAAAGAAAGAAATGCAGCATACCTACCGCGACGGCGACGAGCTGGTCTTCATGGACATGGAATCCTACGACGAAGGCCGTCTCACCGCCGCTGAAATTGGCGATGGCGTGAAGTACCTGAAGGAAGGCATGAACGTCAACGTCGTCACCTGGAACGAGAAGGTGCTGGAAGTGGAACTGCCCAACTCCATCGTGCTGGAAGTCACCCAAACCGACCCCGGCGTGAAGGGCGACACTGCCACCGGAGGCACCAAGCCCGCCATCCTCGAAACCGGAGCCCAGGTGATGGTGCCCCTGTTCATTTCCGTGGGGGAACGCATTAAAGTAGATACCCGCACCGATGCTTACCTGGGGCGGGAATAGGTTGTCGTGGCCCTGGTCCAGTGCTGGGGCCATGGGTAAGGGGCATTGTCAAAGGCCGGGTTGCGCCTAAATCGGGAATCACCGGTATAAATGCATGATGGAGTGAGGGTTGCTCAGTGGAACTAAACGTAAACGAACTAAGAGAGTTGGTCGCCGCCCTGAGCCAGAGCGACGTGGCCGAATTAACCTTGAAAAGCTCCACCTTCGAGCTGACCCTCCGCAAACAAGGCGTTGTTGCGGCGAGTGCGCCGACCATGGTGGTGGCTGCGGAGTCTGTGGCTGCGGCCCCAGCTAAACCCGCAGATGTGGCAATCCCAGCCGTTGAGGTCGCTACTCCGGCTGCGCCCCCAGCTACGCCCCCCGGCAAAAATTCTGACCTGCTGACCATCAGTTCGCCCATGGTGGGTACCTTCTACCGCTCCCCCGCCCCCGACGAAGCGCCCTTTGTCAACGTGGGCGACCGAGTTAGCACGGGCCAAACCGTCTGCATCATCGAAGCCATGAAGCTGATGAACGAGCTAGAAGCGGAAGTTTCTGGCGAGATCGTCGAGATTCTGGCCAACAACGCCGAACCCGTGGAATTTGGCCAAGCCCTGATGCTGGTGCGCCCCAATTAGACCAAGCAGCGTTGTTAAATCTAGGCTTGGGTTGTTGGGTTCCGCTATTGCTGCACCCAACCTACCTGTCTAGGCTTGCGATAGCAGCAGGATGCCTTAGGCCCCTCCGTAATACATCAAAGGTACGGGATGTTTCATGGTGGATCAAGTGGATCAACTCGTGGATCAGTTAACGGCGGATCGACGGATCATCGTGCCCCTGGATCTGCCCACTGCTGAGGCGGCTTTGGCTTTGGTGGATAGCCTGCCCCAGGTAAGTTTTTGGAAGGTGGGCCTAGAGCTTTTTATCAGCGCTGGGCCAGGTATTCTTCAGGAACTCAAGGCCAGGGACAAGCGGATTTTCTTGGATCTCAAACTCCACGATATTCCCAACACCATGGCCGGAGCCTGTGCCGCCGCCACCCGCTACGGGGTGGACATCCTCACCCTCCATGCCTCAGCCGGAAAAGCTGCCCTAGCCGCCGCCCTGGCCGCCGCCCAGACAGAGGCCGATGTGACTCAGCAACCCCTGCCACTGATTGTGGCGGTAACCCTACTCACCAGCATTTCCGCCGAAGCCCTAGCCACAGAATTGCGCGTGCCCCTGAATGTGGGAGACTATGCCCTACAAATGGCGCTACTTGCCCAGGAAGTCGGCCTAGGCGGCGTGGTCTGTTCTCCCCAGGAAGTGACCCAACTGCGCCGCTTCATATCACCAGCGTTTGCCCTGGTGTGCCCTGGTGTACGCCCCACCTGGGCCAGCGCCAACGACCAACAGCGCACCCTCACCCCTGCCCAAGCCCTCCAGGCCGGAGCCACCTACCTGGTCATCGGTCGACCCATCACCGCCAGCCCCGATCCCGCCGCCGCCTTTCAACGCATCTGCGACGAATGCGCCAACACCCTTGCCTAGATCCTGTAGCAACCCGGTTTCTTGGCTCAATGGTCAATCATGGTTAGGGTGGTGACGAAGAAACCGGGTTTTTAGCCGTGCCGTGCCGATTCCCTAGGGTCTCATCTGAAAGGTTGTCCCATGTCAAAAGGCCGTAGGGTGGGCACTGCCCACCATCCCCCCCCCAATCAGCGTCAGCATCGTCCCCAATCCCGACCCTCTCGATGCTGGAGTATTACGCTCCTAACCATTCTGCCCATGGTGATTTTTTGGCCCCGGATTGCCGTGGGACAACTGATCCAAAGTTCTGCTGGCGATGCTCTGGTGGGCGAGGAGACCTCGCCCCTACAGGGTGATGGGGTTGGCTCAGGTAAGCCTGAATCGATGCAGCCCTCAGATCTATACCAAATCCAGCTTGGCTACCCGAAACTACCCAATGGTGCATTGCGGCTTATCAAGGTGGGTAGGGCGTTGCCAAGGGGCATAGCCGCGAATGCACCCTACGATTCTGCCCTGTGGAAATTGGGGTTATGGGATGCGGATTTGGCCCTAGAGGCTCCCGCCGATCTGGAGTGGGGCGAGCCTTTGCCAACCGATCCCACAGCTCCAGGTTCTGAAACTCCCGATGCACTGAACCGGGATGCCGAGCCTGCCCCCAATTCCCCCCCCGTAGAATCGCAGGATCCGGTCTATCTGCGCCCCTCGGAGGCTTGCCCAGCGGACTATGAAACCCTGGTGACAAGCCTGCTGAGGGATTTGCCCCAGTACGCCAACTTGGTGGCGGCTCGCAGTTTCCGTTCGCCCATGGTTTCCCCAGCCCCGGATACCGAAAATCCAGCTACGCCAGCCGTTCCGGCTCCAACGGGAACGATGCTAATTGCCAGCCAGCCCGATTTTGAGCCGATTGATTTGACGGATCGAGCCTTTGGGGCGGGCTTGGATCCAGAATCCGACATTCGCCAGGTGTTTTTTACTACGTTGGAACGGCAGTATCTCAGCGATCAGGTGGTGTCGTTGCAGCAGTTTCACTGGCTGTTTTTGGTGCAGGCTGAGGGTGGCTGGCGTTCGGCATTGATCTATTCCAGCTTGGGGGGTGATCCTGCGAGTCCGTTGGCCGATCAACGGTTGACGCCCCCCCAGGAAAGCAGCCAGGGCGTGGTGGGGCAGGCGGTGCGGCTGTGGCTGCGGGATTGTCGGGCCGGGGCGGTATTTCCCCCGGCGTCATCTAACTTGTAACGCTGGGACTTGGCTTTGGACTGGAGTATACAAGGTATCTCGCTGCTGGGCCGGACGACCGAGGGACGCGATAGCTCCCCGCAGTTCGGCTACGGTCATGCAGGTGCCGCCCTGGGCTCCGGCCATGGAGGTGATGTGTTCTTCCATCAGGGTGC
>CAZWNR010000067.1:0-12115 GCA_964635665.1 uncultured bacterium
GCCCGCCCCTCGGGTTGCCGTGGCCCTGCGCCCCCATCCTTGGCTGACAGAAAGCCGCCTAGACCAAATCACCCAGGCCCTAGCGGCCTTTCAAACCGCCACCCAAACCTGTCTTTTGCTGGTGCCGTTCCAGCCCGTGAAGGATTTAGCCATTGCCGAATACATCCAGCCCCGCCTACCTGGCCCAAACCAGATTTTCACCCTCACCGATCCCCACCAGCTGAAGGGGCTATTTCGCGGCGTGGAGATGACCATTGGCATGCGGCTCCACGCGCTGATTATGGCCGCCGCCGAGGGCTGTCGGTGCTTTGCCCTCAGCTACGATCCCAAGGTTAGTCAACTGATGGCCGATTTGGCCCTACCGGGGGTGGATCTCAACCTTCACCAGCCCCCTGCCGACCCCGCCCAGCGCTGGCCCGATGACGTAGGCCCCCTCACCCAGCGTTGGCTCGAACTCTATGCCAACGGTGACCCCCTCTCACCGGATCAAATCCAGTCGCGGGTGGATCGTGCCCTCATGCACCAAGATCTCCTCCATGATGTGATTGGGGTCGCCTGTAGTCTGAGTTCTCGATCCCAATGGTAGAGGGCCTGGAAGGCTCTCCGACGGTTCTACCTGTTGAGCATCAAGACGATTTGAGCATCAAGGTTATACGATGCGGTTTAGATATTAATGCTCCAGGGTTTGCTGAAGGGTGGTGATAAACGCTTCCAACTGCTCCATTTTGGCTAACATCTGCCGCTGCCGTTGCTGTTGAGTGATGGGCTGACGGGCCGTTTGCAGAAAGGCAATATCCATGGCCATCAGCCGCAGGGTGCGGTTTATTTCCGTCAGCAGCGGTTGAAGGGCTGTATTCTCCGAGGCGTCTTCACCCCCCAGGGGAAGCACCTGCTGCTGAAAGATCTGCTGAATCGTCACAAAAGTCCCCTGAAGTTCCCTGGGGTCAGGGTTACTCCGCTGGCACAGATCGCGGAGGGTCACCAAAGGAGGCTGAAGCGCCTGACAGGGGGAGAGCATAGTAGGACGGACGAGGGAACCAGCAAAATCATAGAACATTCATGACAGATGTCGATAATTTGATAGAATCAAATCTATAGACAAGTTTGTTTGCCCACCAGGGAGGCAGAACGTTGATTCACGCGACGCTCCACCAGCTCAAAGTCTTTGAAGCCACCGCCCGCCATGGTAGCTTTACCCGCGCAGCGGAGGAACTATACCTCACCCAGCCCACGGTGTCGATTCAGGTGAAGCAACTCACCAAAGCCGTTGGCCTGCCTCTCTTCGAGCAAATTGGCAAACGTCTCTATCTTACCCAGGCGGGGCAAAAGCTCCTAGAAACTTGCCAGGAAATCTTTAGCGGCCTCGATCAGTTTGAGATGGCGATTTCAGACCTGAAGGGCCTCAAGCAAGGCCAACTTCGCCTCGCGGTGATCACCACCGCCAAGTATTTTGTACCCCGGCTGCTGGGGCCATTCTGTCAGCGATTCCCTGGCATTGACATTTCCCTCAAGGTCACCAACCACCAAAATATCCAAGAACGGATGGCCAATAACGATGATGACCTCTACATCATCAGTTCGCCACCCGATCAACCCGACCTCAACATTCACCCCTTTTTAGAAAATCCCCTGGTGGTGATTGGGCCAAAGGATCATCCCCTAGCGGGCAAAACCAACGTGCCCATTCAGGCCCTCAACGGTGAACAATTCATCATGCGAGAACCGGGTTCTGGTACGCGCTGCGCTGTTCAGAAGCTCTTTACAGAACACAATGTGGACGTAAAAGTCCGCCTAGAATTAGGTAGTAACGAGGCCATTAAACAGGCCATTGCTGGAGGTCTTGGCATCTCCGTTTTGTCGCTTCACACCATTATTTCCGAAGGCACTAACGGCGAATTTGCCATCCTCGATATCGAACATTTCCCCATCGAGCGGCACTGGTATGTGGCCAGCTTGGCCGGGAAGCAACTCTCCGTTGTCTCCCAGGCCTTTTTGTCTTATCTCTTGGAAGAGAGCCACGCCATGGTTGAGAAATTCCTACCGGGGATTAACCATCTGCCGAGACAAGCCGCCTCGCCCCCTAAACTGATGGCCCAACCCACAACAGAGGTAACCCTGTCGCCCGATCAAACCCGCAACCGTGCTACCGTCAAAGCCTCAAACTGACGGACTACCTTCGCCGATTCAGCCGCGCCATCTATTAGCCCAAACCGCGCGGCCATGGCGCTGGAGTCGCCGAGGCGGTTAAACTTCTTGGTTCTCTGTATCCTGTACGCCCCCTCCAAGGGAATTTGAACCTGGTATAACTGGATGCATCACACCCCGATGTATCCATGATTTCCTACGTTCAAACCACCGTTCTTCCCTATATCAGGACTCGGATCCTACCTTCCAAGCCCGCACAACTTCTCATTCAGACGGGCCTCAAGTGGGACCGCGATAATGTCCCTGGTATGGCGGCAGCGCTTTCCTACTATGCGCTTTTCTCCCTATTTCCCCTGCTCTTGGTTTTGCTGAGTATTGTTGGGGTTTTAATCGGGCCAAACACCCAGGTGTTTAAAACCATCCAATATACTATCGAGCGTTCTTTACCAGCGGAAGCCCACGACTTGATCAAGGATACGCTGATCGCCCTACACCAAAATAGCGTTGGTGCTGGTCTAGTAGGATTTGTGCTTTTGCTGTTTATGGCCAGCACCATTTTTGTAATTCTTAAGCGCTATGTAAACCAAATTTGGCAGTCTCCTAGCCGCGTTACCGAGGCGGGGTCTCCGGTCAAAATGGCGCTTTTCTTTGTCGCTAATAAGATCTCTGGTTTCTTACTTGTTTTTGGTACGGCGCTGTTGTTGTTCGCCTCCCTGGTTTCTAATATCATCATCAAAATTATTCTGAAACTGGTGAATGAGTTTCAAGATCTCCTCCCCTTTGTGCAAATTGATGAGCTACAGCTCAGTCGAGGTCTACAGGTCAGTTCATCCCTATTTATCCTGGCGATTGCGATTTGTATTCTCTTCAAGATTCTGCCTACGGTGCGTCTTAGCTGGAATGATGTTTGGTTAGGGGCTTTGATCACCGCTTCGGCCCTCGTGGGTCTACAGCAATTGGTCAGCAACAGCGTCATTTCCATCGGCAGCCGTTTCCTATCCTATGGGGTCGTCGGCAGCGTTATGGTGCTGATGCTGTGGATTTTTCTGGCCTGCCAAATTTTCTTTCTTGGCTGCGAGTTCTCCTACGTCTATGCCCACCTGTTTGGCAGTCGTCGCCCCCGCTAACGCCCTAGCCTTGGCAGGGCCGATAGGCATCAGAACTGGAGATTGAGATCCTCCGGGTCGCGATTGCGCAGATCCTCTGGTAGGGTAGGGGGCTGACCCTGGGGGGAGGATTCGGGCAGACTCGGGTTGGGCTGGGCCGAGCTGGGCCGCTGGGGTGCTGGGGAGGGTGGACGGCTGGCCGGAGCATTCTCGGCGGGTGGGTTGGATCGCGGAGTGCTAGATGGCGGAGCGTTGGTGCGTTGGCCTTCGGGGTTAACGATAATGGGTGGCGGATTGGGATTGGGGTTAAAGGTTTCAAAGGTGACGGCCCGCACAATGGGCGGGTTTTTGCCATCGCTGACCCGCAGCGTCAGCGTCGTGGTGCCCGTGGGGGGCAGGGGCAAGCGCAGACTGCCGGACTTGCCAACGGTGCCGGGGGAGGGCAGAAGTTCTACCTGGGTGGTTGATCCTCCCTCTACCTGCCAGTCAAGCTGAAAGCCGGGGATGGGCCGCCCCGGCTCTACGGGGACAAGATACTTCGGTTCAGCCTCGCGGCCATTGATGCGAAAGGCGGTAATGGCGATGGGGCGGGGCTGAATGTCCACCACCTCGCTGACCTTGGTGATGGGGGCTTCGGTGTCCCCTAGGCCCAGGGGAATGGGGGTGAGTTCAAACTGGTATTGGCCGACTTCGGTCATCCCTGTGGGCACCCCTTGGCAGACCAGGTGCTGCCCCAGTTGGCAGAAGGGTTTTAGCTCCTCCGGGATCGTTATTTGGGTGGGGTTCTCAGGGTTGCGCAGGGAGAAGCGCCGTCCGCCTAGGGTGGTGCCTCCGGGCTGGCGCACCACCAGTAGCAGATCTTGCAGCGCCTCTGGATGGGTCACAATCCAGCTCAGGGTCACTCCGTTTCCGGTCACCGGAGGGGCCAGGGTGGGGGTATTGGCGCTGACGAGGGTTCCGGCTTCGGAATAGATCACCTGCTGGGGTACGAGTTCCAGCGCTATGGGCATGGGCCGCTGGGTCAGGGTGACGAGGCTGCTGGTGGCCTGCACGGGGGGGAGATTGAGGGAGGCTTTGGGCAGCAGGGAGATCTCAAAGCGGTACTGACCGGGCTGGCGCACCTGGGTGGGAACGTTTTGGCAGGTGAGGCGCTGGCGGGTTTGGCTACAGTAGGCCAGCAATTCCACGGGCAACGATCCAGACAGATCATAGGACAGGGGTTCACCCACCAGGGATCCTTCAGCGGTCAGGGTTCGCACTACCAGAGCCTCCACCTGGCGGGGGTTGCTGATCTGCCAGTTTAGGAGCGGGGTTTCCTGCTCGGTAATGGCGTACTGACTGGCGGAGGGGGACACATCCAGCACGTAGGGACGCAGGGGCGGACGTAGCAAAGCCCACAACCCGTAGCCCAGCCCGCCCAACGCCAAGAGACCCACCCCCCAGCGAAGCCGTTGCCGCCAAGGCCTAGGACGGATTGACGATCCTCCCGGCGGGGGCGCAGACTGGGGAGCCAAGGCTAGAGCCGCAGCGGTGGCGGGCGCATCGGCGGACATCGCTGACCCAGGGGCCGTATCCGGCGAAGTTTCCCCGTTTACCCCATCGGTGGTTTGCCACGGTTCAAGCTGAGGTCTAGTCATGGTCCTGCTGTCTCCTCCCATATCACCAACGGCGAGCGGGGTTGCCGCCGCCCAGTGAACCATCATCCACTGCAATCATCCCTCGGACAATCCTGGACATCATAAAAGCTAGCCCCTTAGTATGACAGGACCACCCTCTATCCACCTGTTCAACCCTAGGATAGCCCCTCACCTCAGGGTGCGGATTGAACCAGGGCAAGCCTTCACCCAAGACGACCATGGTAAACCTTGGGTTCCTGGAAACCATGGCCTAAGTCATCGCCGCCCTAGGGCTTTCCCCCGCAGGACTGTCCACTACAATCGTGACAGTGATTTGCCCTTGCCGGACTATTTCCCATGCCTGAGCCTATTACCCAGCGCAACGGTCGCTTTGCCGATGCCGTCTTTACTCGCCCCGCCCCTGGCACCGAATTGACCTGTTCTATCCTGGTGGTGGGTGGGTCTACCGCCGCCTACACTACGACCCTCATGGCCCTGCGGTTGAATTTGGATGTGTGTTTGGTACAGCCCCAGGCGGTGGTGGGTGGACAGTTTACGGCCCAGGCGTTGCCTGCCTCCGACGATGGCGATTTGCTGCGGGCCAAGGTCACCCTTCAAACCCTAGATGGGGAGCGATTTGCCATTTCTAGGGCGCAGCGGGAATTTCGGGAACGCCAGCGGGAGCTACAGCCCGTGGCCCAGCGTAAGGTGGAAAATCCGGGCGGTGGCTGGGTGAGTCCTTTGGCGACCACCCCAGTGGTGGCGTCCACCGCCATGAATGAGGCGCTGATTCCCTACCTGCGGGATAGACGCCTCACCCTGATCTCCTTTGCGGAACCCGTGGAGGTGTTGTTTACCACCGATGGCCCTCGCCCCAGGGTGACGGGGGTGGTCTGCCGCGATACCCAGCGGGGCCACACCTTCACCATCAAGGCCAAGGTGACGGTGGAGGCGACGGATCTGGGGGATCTGCTGGAGGTGGGGCAAATTCCCTCCCGTGTGGGCCAGGAGGCTCGCCAGGAAACCGGGGAGGCGATTTTGCCGGAGGATGCTCGGCCCCAGTGCCAGCAGTCGATTACCTGGGATGCCGTGGTGGAATGTGCCAAGCCGGGGCAGGGAACCCCCATCGGTGCACCGGAGGGCTACGGGCAGGCCAGTTGGCTGAATAGCAAGGAATTCACAGCCAATTTTTGGACAAAAGCCAGCAATAACTGGAAAAAGTGGGAGTTTTTCAGCGATTTTGGCATCTTTCGCTATCGTCGCCTGTACCGGGTGAAGCCCCATGAAAAGGCCGTCATGCCGGGGGACGTAGCGGTGATTAATTGGGGCACCTCCAGCGAGCCGGATCGAGCCTTCCGCTGCGGCAACGACTACCGCCCCGGACGCCTGGTGGGGGTAAGCCGGGAGGAACGTCAGCAGCACCTTCAGCGGGCCAAGCAACGCACCCAAGCCTATCTCCACTATCTGCAAAACCAGGACGGCATCGACTTCAAACCCAGGGGCGACCTGACTTGGACGACGGACGGCCTCGCCCTAGAACCCTATATCCGCGAAGCCAGACGGGGAATCGCCCTCACCACCATTCGCCACGAAGATGTAGCCGAGAGCTTTTTCCCAAATCAAGCCAGGGCGCGCTGTTTTGACGATTCCGTGGGCATCGGCCAGTACCACTACCTCGACCTCCACGGCAACGATGCCCAGGGCCACATCACCCCCAAGGGCAAAGACGTGATCGCCCTACCCTTCACCCTGCCCCTAGGTGCCCTAGTCCCTGCTAATACCGACGGCCTGATCCTCTCGGCCAAGAGCCTTGGCACCACCCACATCACCAACGCCGCCTACCGCATGCATCCCGTGGAGTGGGCCATTGGCGAGGCCAGCGGGGTGCTAGCGGCCTTTACCCTGTGGACGGGGCTGAATCCGAGGGATTTGGCCCAACAAGAACGCCATATTCGTAAAATCCAGGGGCTGATGGCCCGCAACGGCATTCCCATTTTTTGGTTCAACGATGTGGCCCACACCGACCCCGACTTTGAGGCCATTCAGGTGATGGCGACGGCGGGAGTTGTACGTAGCGAAAACGCCAACAGTCTCAGCTTTCGGCCCCATGCCCCAGTCAGTCGGGCGGTGGTGGCGGCGGCCTTGGTGAGTGTGCTCAAACTGCCCAGGTCTAACCCAGCCCAGCCCACCTTCCAAGACGTGCCGCCCGGATACTGGGCCTACGAAGCCATCGAAACCCTCTCAGCCCACGGCATGGTGGCGGGCACCGGCCCCACTCGGTTTGACCCAGATCGCCCCATTACTCGCCAACAGCTTAGCTTTCTGGTAAAACGCGCCATGCCCACCGCCTACGACCAAGCCTTCATGCGCACCCCCACCGACCGCCAAAACCTCCAGCGGCGCGAACTCTCACGGGTGCTCTACGAAGTGCTCAAGGGTCGTCTAGGGTTGTAGTGCTAGCGAGAGGCCCGCAGCAGCAGGTACAGGCCAATGGCGAGACCCAGGAAGGTGGGAATCCAAGCCGCCGCAAAGGGCGACACCAAACCCACTTCCCCCATGGCATTGGTGATGAAGGACAGCAGGTAGTAGCCAAAAATAATCACAATGCTGATGCCAAAGCTGGTGGCGCGGCTGGTGCGCTGGGGCAACACCCCAATGGAGGATCCCACCAGCCCAAACACTACGCAGACGAAGGGCAGAGCATACTTCTGATGAATCCGAATTTGCCAGCGACGAATTTTCTTTTCGTCGCCGCTTTGGCGCACCAGTTCAAGCTGTCGGGTGGCCTCCGCGATGTTCATTTCCGTGTCGTTTTTGGTGCGGCTGGCCAGGTCTAGGGGTGTGCGGGGCAGCTGTAGGGCCTGGGTTTCAAAGGTGACGATATTGCGGAAGGAGCCATCGGGGGCCACCACGTAGATGGTGCCGTTGTAGAAGGTCCAAACGTTATTTTGCACATCCCAGGTGGCGCTCTCGGCGCTCACCACCTGGCTCAGCCCCGCCTGGGAGAAGTCAATGATAGTAAGCCCGTGCATGGTGGTGCCATCGAATCGGCGGGCATAGAACTGGCGCTTGAGCTCCTGGGCGGCGGGATCATCGGCGGCGGGCTGGAATTCCTGGTAAAAAATGTTGCGTTCTTGAAAGGGCGGACGCTCTGAGTTGAGGGCCTGTTCTAGGGTGATGGCGGCTCGATAGTTGGCGGCGGGGGTAATCAGCTCGTTGAACAAAAACGTGAGCCCCGTTACCAGCAAACTCAGCACCACCGCCGGAGCAATAATTCTCCGAATGCTGACCCCCACCCCTTGCAGGGCCACCAGTTCGCTGTCGCTGGAGAAGCGACTGTAGGTCATCATCGTGGCCAGCAGGGTGGACATGGGAAAGGCCAGCACAATGAACTCTGGCAGCCTTAGCAAGAAAATTTGGGCCGCCAGGGTGATGGCCAACCCCGACTCGGTAATGCGGCGAATCAGTTCAAACAAGGCCCCAATGGAAATGCCAATGGAGGAAAACGCCCCCACCCCAAACAGAAATGGCATGGTCAGTTCCTTGGCAATGTAGCGATCCATGATGGCAATGCGGGGCCACCAGGATCGAGGCTGAGAAAACTGCCGAGAGGGAGAAGAAGCCGTTGCCATAGCGCCAAAGGAAAGGATATCAACAGAGAAAGGCTAGGGATCGAAGCCAACCCTAACCATCGCCAGCGGCCTAGAGAGAAAAATCGTGGCCGAGGTAATGCTCGCGCACGAGGGGATTTTGGTAGAGGTCGTCGGCACTGCCAGCGGCCAAAATTTGCCCGTCACTCATGATGTAGGCTCGGTCGATAATGCGCAGGGTTTCGCGCACATTGTGGTCGGTAATCAAAATGCCCATGTCCCGATCCCGCAGCTGGGCCACAATCTCTTGAATTTCCGCCACAGCGATAGGATCGACCCCGGCAAAGGGTTCGTCAAGGAAGAGAAACTTTGGCCCATCCGTCCCTGAGGCTAGGGATCGGGCCAGTTCCGTTCGTCGCCGTTCGCCGCCCGATACCTGGATGCCCAGGGTATTGGCTACCTTCTCTAGCCGAAATTCCTTCAAGAGGCGATGCAGCCGCTCCTCGTGTTCCTCAAGGGGGACACGGGTTTGTTGCAGCACCAGCCGGATATTATCTGCCACCGATAGGTTCCGAAAAATGCTGGCCTCCTGGGCTAGGTAGCCGATTCCCAACCTAGCCCGCTGGTGCATGGGCAGATCGGTAATGTCAATTTGATCGAGGCAAACCCGCCCCTGGTCGGGACGTTCTAGCCCTGTGGCCATGTAGAAGGTGGTGGTTTTTCCAGCCCCGTTCGGCCCCAGCAGCCCCACAATTTCCCCCTGGGCCACCGACAAACTCACGCGGTTTACCACCTTGCGTTTGCCGTAAATTTTTTGTACGTTGTCCAAAACAATTTTCAAGGGAGCCTAGGCAGATAAAGGGCAAATAGCGCTTGAAAAATTGTATCAAAGCCCGCTGGCCATCGGCGGCGGTGCCCAGCGAACCAACCTAGCGCCCCAGGGGCTGACTCTCCACGGCGGGGTCGGCATCGCGATCAGAATTTTGCCGGGTGGGGCCAACCTCTAAAACAGCGGGAGGGGTTGGTGAGGCCGCCCGATTTGATGAAGCTGCCGCTGGGCTAGGCTGGGCGGCTGGAATCCGATAGATGGTTTCCACCTGTTCACTGGGGCGGGGCGCTGCCACAAATCGCCCTTCGTCGATCAGATAGGTGACCACCTCGGCGCGCAGGGTATTGCCCTGCTGATCCACAAATACATTGCCGCTGAGGACGATGCGCCGCTCGTTGCTGTAGTAGTCGGCCTGGGCGGAGGTAGCCCGAATTTGCTGGGCGGGGTAGTCAATCTGCACATTGCCCCGAGCGGTGATAATGCCCGTGTTGGTGTTCGCCTCCTGGATGTCGGAGCGCAGGGTGATGGTGTCTTGGGCTTGGGCCACGGGAGCCCAGGGACGCACGCCCCCCAGGGAGAGAACCCCAGCTAAGGGCAGAATGAACCATCGCTGCTTCAGGATATGCCTCATTGCTACAACCCGATCTCCTGATGATCTACACCCGAATAATGCACGATATCTGATAATACAACCCGACAACCTGGGCCAATTCGCTAACCTGGGCCAATCTAACCCTGGCAGCCATCAACCCGCAGCCTGAGCTCGTCTCGCTTCCCCCTCGCGGAACCTACCTCTGGTGCCTCTAGGGCTGAGCCAGATCGTGGCGCTATCCCTGGATTGGATTGGGGGTATCCCGTATCATCGCCTCAATCTTAGCCTAGCCGAGGGCTTCCTTCGGTAGATCAACCAAAGTTCCAGAGGCTGATTTGGCCTAGAACGTCGGTTCAGAAGCCGAGTTCTTCCCCTGGTAGAGCCGTAGCCAGTCTGGTTGAGACATGCCCATTTAAAGGTGAGAACGGGCTAACGCTTGACCGTTGTCTGAATGTCCTAGCCCAAGTGACGACAGCGATAAAGCCTCAATCTCCTAGGTTATCCGATAAAGAAACCGGGGTTTTATACCCATCATCCATGCCACTAGTGCGGCACCCCTAAGGATAAGAAACTATTTTTAGAGCAAATCTGAATCCTAATAATCTCGATAATGCACCGCGCAAGAATCGGGGGTAGCTAAGCAGGATTTGGTATTAGCCATAGGGTGCTGAGGCTCTGGAGGGCTGACTGTGGGGGCATCGTGCACAGTAAAAAACCCTAAGATCCTTAGATCTTAGGGTTTATGAGTTACACATGCTATCAGCTTGCAAGGATGAAATAACGCTCTGGCCATCCATCCCCGAATATTCGAGAAAGACGGCGTGACGTAATTCTAGAGAATCGTTTGTAGCTGTGTTCTCTAGGGGGATTAGGCTTAGGAGGATAGGTTAGGCTACCGTCTAGGCTCTTTGACGGGGATAGGAATGAGCTCGGGTTCGTGTTGAGCCTCTGGCCCCAGCAGCGCATCGATGATGCTGTCAATCCACTCACGCAGCTTTTCGAGAGCCTTTTCGATGTAGTCCATTAGGGCCTAACTCCTTACTGGAATGCGATGGTCAGGTGTGCCGCTTCTCAAAGCTCACCAGAGCACGACCCGTCGCCCCGCAATTTATACATAAACCCATCATAGCCAAATGACGTAAATGATCAAGGTAATTGTCACAGGAGATGACGACGGAGTAGGTCTAGGGCGGTGCAGGCACTGAGGTGACGCACCCAGTCGCGGCCTCGAAAGGCTGCAAACTCGTACCTTTTGCTGATTCCTTCGCCTGTAGGCAGGGCTAGCCCAATGTAAACTAAGCCGACGGGTTTGCTGTCGCCGCCGCCGCCGGGGCCAGCGATCCCGGTGATGCTCAAGGCCCAGTCGGTTTGCAAAGCGGCTTTGGCTCCTAGGGCCATTTGCTCGGCCACGGTGGCGCTTACGGCCCCTTCGATTTCTAACACCGTGGGATCAACCTGGAGCAGGTTGGTTTTAATGCGATTGTCGTAGGCGATGATGCCACCCCAGAAGTAGGCGGAACTGCCGGCGACGGTGGTGAGCATGTGCCCTAGCCCCCCCCCGGTGCAGGATTCTGCGACGGCTAGGGTTTGTTGCTTTTGCTGGAGTAGATCCCCCACCACCGAGGCCAGGGAATCGCTATCGATCCCGTAGCAGTCGTCGCCCAACAAAGCCCGAATGCCCTGTTCGACGGGGTGAATGAGGGCCACCGCCTCGGCAATCGTAGGGGCTTTAGCGGAAATGCGCAGTTTGGCTTCACCGTGGCTGGCGTAGGGAGCCACGGTGGGGTTGCTGAGGCTCAGGTAGTCGCTCACCCGTTCGGCCATGCCCGATTCGCTGATGCCCCAACAGCGCACCATGCGGCTGACGATGGTGTCTTGCACCCAGCCGTGGTTTTTCAGGTAGGGCACGGAGGTCTCTTGCCACATGGCCTTCATTTCGCTGGGCACGCCGGGAAAGGTCATGATCAGCAACCCCGGTCGAGGCTCCCAGATCACGCCTGGGGCGGTGCCGGTGCGGTTGGGCAACACTTCGGCCCCCGCTGGTAAGAGGGCCTGTTTGCGGTTGCTGGGGGTCATCACTCGGCCCCGGCTGACAAACTTGGCTTCGATGTCGGCCAAGACTTCGGGACGTTCTACCAGGGGCACCCCAAAAAAGTCCGCTAGGGTCTCGATAGTGAGATCGTCGGGGGTGGGGCCAAGGCCCCCCGTAAATAGGATGAGGTTTGACCGCTCGCAGG
>CAZWNR010000068.1:0-12051 GCA_964635665.1 uncultured bacterium
CTCAGTAAAGCCCTAGGCAGTTTGGGCGGCTATGCCACGGGTTCCCAAACGATGATTGATTTTTTGCGTAACCGTGCCCCCGGCTGGATCTACACCACCGGGCTCTCTCCGGCGGATACGGCGGCGGCCCTAGCGGCGGTACACATTGTCCGCACAGAACCCCAGCGGCGACAGAACCTCTGGCGTAATGTAGAAACCTTAAAAAAACGCCTAGACGAAACCCTTGGCGATGGGGCAGTCCGGCGATTTCAAAGATTACCTTCCGAGTCCCCTATTCTATGCCTAGTGGGGGACTCAGCTAGTCAAATTGTGATGGCCAGCCAGCGGTTGCAAGCCCTAGGTCTGTGGGTCTCAGCCGTGCGTCCACCCACGGTACCCACTAGTCGCCTACGCATGACCCTGATGACCACCCACACCCCAGATCACCTAGAGCAGCTCGTGGCGGGTCTGGCTTCCCTAACGCTTTGACCCCCAGCGGCGTTGTTTGTGGCGGGCTAGGGTCTTGCGTTTACGCTTTTCAATGGGGGTTTCAAAGTGTCGATTTTTCCGCATGTCGGAAAAGATGCCAGCCCGGGATACCTTCCTTTTAAAGCGGCGTAGGGCTGATTCAATATTCTCGTCTTCTCCCAAAACAACTTGGGCCATGGGTGCTCCTTAACGTAACAGCAATGAGGTCATCCCAAATCCTGGTGAATGACTCCCCCTGGGTAATGGGGACAAGGAAATCTGATCCCTACCGATTAATGGGGGGTAGACCGGAAGGTGGAAGGTGGCGTGACGAATCTGCCCTAGGATTGCCAGGGCAGATCCCAGGGTTCTCATTCGGTATACCCTGACCATTTTGGATAATGCAATTTTGGATAATGCCCTAAAGAACCCTAGAATCTCCTGGGCTAGCCCCTTTCCAAAGCGGACTCGTTCTAGGCCGTTGGGATGGCGAGCGACTGGAGGACAGGGAGATTTAGCGGCGGCGATTGTTCCAGCCGCCGCCGCCATCGGAGGGGCGAGACTCGCGGGGGCGGGCTTTGTTTACTTTGAGATCGCGGCCCATCCACTCAGCGCCGTCTAGGGCGCTAATGGCGGCATCTTCCTCGGCTTCGGAACCCATTTCCACAAAGGCAAAGCCTCGGGGACGTCCGGTTTCCCGATCCGTGGGCAGGCTCACGCGGCTGACGCTGCCATACTCGGCAAAAACTTCACTGATATCGGCTTGGGTGGCATCAAAGGACAGGTTGCCAACGTAGATCGACATAGAAACATCTCCAAACAATAAAGCGTAGGGGGCATGCAGTTTTCTGGAGATGTACCTAGACCTAAGACAAATCTGACGCAGGCGGCAAGTCAACCATCAACTAACTCCGCCCAGCATATCACAGGGGTCGAAATTCTGCCGTTTTGCGGGGGGCAATGGTGAGACCAACAAAAACCCCCCAAGCCAAAGGCCCGAGGGGCAGGAGTTCCTGAAAATCGTCACTATATTTATCATCCAGCCTTTATTTTTGACTGCCCAGGGGGGTATGACCCATCAGGGGGGTTAGCTGTGAATGGACGGAGCCACAAACTGCTTATCCCAGATTTGAGGCCGATCTTCAATGTTGACGTAGCTCTGCTGGTGTGGTCCGGTGTAGATTTGAGTCGGTCGGAAGATACGGTTTTCGCCCAGTTGTTCCTTCCAATGGGCTAGCCAACCTGCCACCCGCGCAATGGCAAAGACGGGGGTGAACAGATCGGTGGGGATGCCCAGCTTGCGATACACCAGGCCAGAGTAGAAGTCTACGTTAGGGTAAATGCCCTTGTGGCCCAACCGTTCAGAGACGGCTTGCTCCATTTCTAGGGCGATGGCGTAGTACTCATCTTGGCCAAATTTTTCAAACAATTGCTCGGCCAGTCCCTGCAGAATTGTGGCGCGGGGGTCTTTGACTTTGTAGACTCGGTGGCCAAAGCCCATAATTTTAGACTTTTCGGCAATGCAGCGATCCACATAGGGACGAACGTTTTCGACCGATCCAATCTGCTGGAGCATGTCGATCACCTCTTCATTGGCCCCACCATGGAGCGGCCCCGCTAGGGTGCCCACCGCCGAAGCAACCACCGCGTAGGGATCGGTGAGGGTGGAGGCGGTGACCATGGCCGAAAAGGTGGAAGCGTTGATGGTGTGCTCGGCGTGGAGGGTAAGGCACACATCAAAAATACGAGCCGCTAGGGGGTCTGGCTCGCGCTCGCTGAGCATGTAAAGGAAGTTGGCGGCATAGTCGAGGTCATCGCGGGGCTGTACCGGATCGTTGCCCTTGCGAATCAGCTGAAAGGCCGCCACCATGGTAGGAATTTTGGCCAACAGGCGCACCACGGCCTTTTGGATGTAAACCGGGTTATCTAGAGCTCGACGGGAGTAAAACAACCCTAGGGCCGCCGCACAGGCTTGCAGGGCATCCATGGGGTGGCCGCTCTCCGGGAAGCATTTCATCATGTCGCGAATGCGGTACTTAAGGCGGCGATGGTAGCGAATTTCATACTCAAAGGCCTCCAGTTCGCTTTTGGAGGGTAGCCCACCCCAAATCAGCAGATAGGCCGTTTCTAAAAAAGTGCTGTGCTGGGCCAGATCTTCAATACGAATGCCCCGATACTCCAGGATACCCGCCTGCCCATCCACGTAGCTAATGCTCGACTGGGTGGCCGGTACCCCTTCTAGGCCAGGTCTGTACTCACATACGGTCATAGGTTCACTGCTCCCAATCGCTGATTCATGATTTCAACGGGGGTCAACACTCCGCCGTTATCCACGCTACCAAACGTCGTATTCCCCTAGGTGCGACCCGATCCCTAGAATCGTGGCCTGTTTCCAATCATTTCAATCAAATTACACCATGGCGGGGCAACTCTCGGAGACCTTCGCTCCAGGGGCAATCCCCAGATCACCCCTGGAGGAAGCTACTCATTGCCGCCGGGCCGCTCACCCCTGAACCTGAAGGATCGGCATAGAGGTAACGGTTCTCGCTAGCTTGAAATCCACCGTTGCTGGGCTCTAGATCCCCTTAGTGCCCAGCGGTCTAAGTTTCACACTGTACTCCGGTTATCCAGGGGGAGGGGGGATCATCGCCATGAATAACCGGAGTGAAATCGGCTAAGAAGGCAAGACCCAAATGCAAAAAGGCTCAAAGCTTTATGCTCAGAGCCTCTCTAATATACCCCCAGGGGAATTCGAATCCCCGTCGCCTCCGTGAAAGGGAGGTGTCCTAGGCCTCTAGACGATGGGGGCCTGTGTTTTTCGACAGTTCTCAGTATAGGGAAGGAAAATGCGCTTGTCAAACATCTCTCCAAAAAAGATTTGGGCGGCGGGTCAGGACGGGGATCGCCCTAGGAACAGGGACTTGGCGAAAGCCTCTGCCTCAACAGGGACTGAGAACCAACGTCCTGGCTGGGGGATGTCTAGAGAGAAGGGAGGTTGCGAAGACGAATGAGTTGACGCCGCATGAGGGGAGAGGCCGCCACCTCATCGATGGCCGCTACCTTAACCTGCGATTCAACCGCCTCGACAAACTCATCACTTCCGTAGGAGAAGGCGTCGATGAGGAGTTCTAGCAGGTGATCGCGGTTACTCATCACCTGGTCTTCCTCGATCAGCCGAAACTTCAGCGTGACCTCACATTCATAGACGCCAACTTGGGAAGGAATAGGGGAAGGGGATGCAGAAGTGGCCATATAGCAACGTTGAGTCTGAGAGGATCTAGGGGAAATGGCAATCCTAGGCAAAGCCATGGGGTTCAGAGGGGGCACCGTGGATCTCCCAGACCGGGAGGGCCACAGCAAGGGGAGTTGCCCAAGTTGGCCTTTGCCAATTGCGGATAGCACGAACCCGTATATCCCTGGGGGCGAAGGAAATACATCGTTCGGCACGGCCTATCTCTATCAAACCAAAGAACGGATTGGAGCACCCCAAAACATCTTTTTTTTACAGGATTGATACAGTTTTGTAATGCTAGATTAAACTTGGCAAGGCGTCCGTAATCATGCCTATGAGGGCTTTATTTTTTATACTCAAACCTTGCTTCGGCCGCAAAGCACAGACTTGGAAAAATGACCTGTGCCTGATCTCCAAGAACCGCATTTAATGACCATGTAACGGCCTATAAGCTAAATTAGAGCTCCGTAAAATGTGGCGGCGCTAGGTTCAATATACACCTGCTATCGTGATTTCGTCGTTGGTAGTGTCTCAACTAACCCAAGGGATACTTCGCTATCCAGCGCTTAGTTTATCCTTGGTGTTGAGAGATAATAGTCTTTGTCGCCAAAACCGCCGACGCTCATAATCTGCCACGACGGGCCGCCTGAAAATCTTGCCTTTCTTGCCACGGTCAAAGCTGCAAGTAGTCTTTTTTAGCGTTGCTTTAATCGAGTCTTCAGTCAACCTTGCTCACCCTAGGATTGCTTGCTCGGTTCTCTTTGCTCTGCTGTGCCAAATAACTATTTCGTGACCGAGCATCAAAGACTTTCCTGAGTTCCGTAGGATTACCACAGATTCTCCATGCTTGCCAAGGGGAGATATACCAGGCTTTGCGAATAATTTCCAAGACTTGATTTGTGGCTCTGATAAGATTTGTGTTTTCGCAGGCGCTTCTTAAGATGAAGTGTTTCCATGGATGGAGTCTCTCTGGGAAATTACCTGGACTATATGGCCTAGGGATGGAGGTGAAATGAGTAGTCTTTTGATTCCGGTATCTGGCGATCAAGATTTTAGAATAGTTACACAAGATCATCTGTGGGGAGTTGTATCGGAAGCGCTGTCAGGGGTTCGAGAAAGGCTTTTCAAGGTCTCACAGGATAATAGCTTTTACAGTCTTCTAGGGCAGGTCTTTGAAGGTAAGGATCTATCTGGAATTGACACGCTTTTAGCTGAAGTTTCTATGCCATGGCCAACTATTGATATTCGCTCTGCCGCCGAGATTAACGGAGCTTTGGGGGCTTTCTCCGAGACGACTGCCACCATTTATCTATCCTCTGAGTTGCTTTTGCAGCAATGGCGCACCGGATTGAAATTTTCTCTAGTTCAGTCGGTTTTTTTGGAGGAATTCGGTCATTATTTAGACTCGGTTTTAGGTCATGGAGATAGCCCAGGCGATGAGGGAAAAAATTTTGCTAATCTCGTGCAAGGTGTCACCATCTCTGAACAAGATTTGATATCGCTTAAGGGAGAAGTGGATACGGCGACGGTGCAGATTGACAACCGGGCTATCGTGATTGAGCAAGCCACCCTCAGCGGCCCATCGGCGGAAGAGGTGGAAATGCTGGAACTGATCAACCGGATGCGAATGAATCCCCAGGGGGAACTGCCGCTGCTGATCAATTCCACCGATGCCAACGTTAATTCAGCGCTTACCTTCTTTAAGGTGGATCGCACTGTTTTGGCGACTCAATGGAGTCTTTTGTCTCCGGTTCAGCCTGTAGCTTGGTCGGATCAATTAGGGCTTTCGGCGGCAACCCACTCTGAATTGATGATTCAGTACGATGACCAACAACACAGGTTTCCAGGGGAGCCAACTCTTGGTGATCGCATCCTAAATGCAGGCTATAGCTATAGTACCGTTGCCGAAAACATTTACGCCTATAGTCAATCGGTCTTTCACGCCCACGCTGGTTTTGCGGTGGATTGGGGCATCACAGCTACCGGCATTCAGGATCCCCCCGGACACCGTAATGCCATGATGGATGCGGGCTATCGGGAAGTGGGCCTAGGCTTGGTTCCTGATAGCAACCCCGGCACCAATGTTGGGCCACTGGTGGTGACGCAGCATTTTGGCAATCGGTTCGCGCTGGGCGGCAAAGCTTGGCTGTTGGGGGTGACGTTTCAAGATCAAGATGGTGATGCATTTTATGACGCCGGGGAAGGCGTCGGTGGCATTACCGTTAGCGTCCTAAATACGGCCAATGCGGCCCTGAGTTATGCCACCCTTTCCAGAACGGCGGGGGACTACCAGATTTTGCTTGACCCGGGCAATTATCAGGTCAGTTTTCTGCAAGGGAGCACCCTGCTGCGTACGGAGGCGGTGTCCATCAGCCCAACGAATCCGGTTAACGTCAAGCTAGATCTAAAATCCTTGGCCTCAGCTCCACCTTCCATCCTGTCCCTCCAGCGTTGGGGCACTCAACAGGGTGGATTTTGGGATAGCCAGCGATGGATTGTGGGCGATTTTAATGGAGATAACCGGGCGGATTTAGCTAAAATCTTCAGTGAATTTGGTCTGGGTAGCGTAGATGCTCACCTATCGAGTGGATCGGGTTTTGCCATCCAGCGCTGGGCTACCCAGCAGGGGGGCTTTTGGGATGCTCAAAAATGGCTGAGTGGTGATTTTAATGGCGATGGGAAAACCGATCTTGTGAAAGTTTTCAGTGAAGATGGCCTAGGCAGTGCGGATGTGCATCTGTCTAATGGGGCCGGGTTTGCCATGCAGCGTTGGGGCACCCAACAGGGGGGCTTTTGGGATAGCCAAAAATGGTTAGCAGGGGACTTTAACGGCGATGGAAAAGCCGATCTTCTCAAGGTGTTTAATGATGTTGGTCTGGGTAGCGTCGATGTTCACCTGTCCAATGGTGCAGGTTTTGCTATCCAGCGCTGGGGCACTCGGCAGGGAGCATTTTGGGATGCCCAAAAATGGATTGTGGGGGACTTTAATGGCGATGGTCGAGATGACTTAGCTAAGGTATTTAACGACAATGGCCTCAGCAGTATTGATGTGCACTTGTCGAGCGGGACGGGGTTTGCCATGCAGCGCTGGGGGACTCAACAGGGGGCGTTTTGGGATGCCCAAAAGTGGATTGTGGGAGATTTTAACGGTGATAATCGCGCTGATCTAGCCAAGGTCTTTAATGACAATGGGGCGGCGACTATTGACGTTCACCTATCGAACGGATCTGGGTTTGCCATGCAGCGCTGGGCTACCCAGCAGGGCAGTTTCTGGGATGGTCAAAAGTGGCTAGCCGGTGACTTTAATGGCAACGGAAATGATGAACTTGCCAAGGTTTTTGGCGATGCGGGCCTCAGCAGCATTGACCTTCATCGGTTGATCTGATAGCAAATCCGCCTCCCACAACCCCAAAACACCAAGCCACAGTCGCGAAAGAAGGTTGACCTTCTAAGCCAGGTACTGGTCTGTTAAACAGATACTAAATTCATCCCACCTTTTCGTGACAACCAACATTTCTAAAGTTTGATAATACCTAGATAATTAGCCATGAGCTGTACGACCATTTCGGAATGAGGGGCAAGAACTGGCAGGTAAAGCGAGATCGCCCCCTCAACCGCTGCTTTCAACTCTTCCCAGGATTGCGTATTGTGGCGAATGAAAGGTTCTAGTTTTTTGATGAGCTCATAATTGCTATCAATATCGCTAGCAACCATGGCTTTTTCCAGGGCGGGTAGATCGGTTGTCTTCTCAAATTCCGGTAAGACGCGGCTGACGAAGGTGACGCGATGCATGACTCGCCAGCAGGGGGGCTTTTTATCCGTTTGCTGAGCTTGCCGTAGGGCGATTGCGTTGGGATGTTGCCCCTGGCTTAACCAGATGGGGTCAACCACTTTGTTGAAAAATTCATCAAAGTTGCTGTTTCGTGGCTCCAGGTAGAAGCTCATAAAGCGATAGGCATCGACTTTGCCCGGTTTCTTTTTCGGTTGCGGGTTCAGCTGATCGCTTAAGTCCATAATCAAGTTGCCGTCAGCATCCTGCAAGGAAAGATCCCCTTCCACGTCTAGTTCCACATTCATACCAAATGACGTTTCAGAATCTTTGCTCTTGGTCACCGTCAGATTACGGTGACCACCAAACATCGCCTGAAGCTCAAAGCCGACTGCGGCTTTAGAAATGGCAATCTCTGCCGTTAACGTTAGTCCTGCCATGCCCGTAAAGGAATAGGACCCCCCGGTCACTTCCTGCTGAACATCCATCGTTTCGTTAGACTCGGCGAAGAGCCCACCATCGGCTGTCCAAACGTAGGTATTGACCAGATTGCGCTTAGCCAGGTTGGGTAACGATGGATCTTTTTCCGAGCGTCCCCTATCTCCTGCATCAAACTGATCAAAATAGGCTTGTAGCTCTTCCTCTTCTCGCTGAATTGCCTGCTTCAAGCTATAGGCTTCGATCGGCTTGAAATAACTGATGTTGGGGCTATAGGTTTTAGCATTGGGATAGTTGGGGTCAACATCGTTACCGACTTTGCCATCGAGCACCCCCTGCTTGGTATAGCGAGGGTTAATGGGAAACGTGATGATGTTCCAATCTTTGGGGATATCGGGATTGGGACGCATTTGGTAAGACACCAGCGCGTTGTTGTGCCGCAGGCGCAAAGCGAAAATATCTGCCGTTTCTGACTGCACGAGGGCAAAGCCCACATTCAATGGGACGAAGCGTTTGCCCAGATCAGCATACTGGGCCTCGTTTTCCCAATAGCCCTGCATCGTCATGGAGCTAACTTTTGAAGTCGTTTTGCCGGTACCGGTGCTGGCATCATCAAGCCAACCCCGCGAATTTTCAAAACTGGCCGCTACCCCCACTTGCACGTCGGATTCCTCAAGGCTGGTGGCTAAGCCCAGGCCCGCATCGGTGTGGGACTTAAACCCGACTTGAGCCGATGTCGCAACGGACATATCGAAGCCGTTGTCTTTGGAAGATGAATAGGTGTAAGTGGTGCTTTGGGCTTGGGTTAGCTCAATTTTGCTGGCTCCGCCATAGTCTTGCCCCAGCGCCGCACTGCGGGCCGGCAGATGTGCGCTAGGTACCGGGGGAGCCCCTTCAATAAAGCCAATCAGTTGAGGATCGGTTTGCACCTGGCCAATCCACTCGGTGACCAGGCTACCCACCTTAAAGCCGGTGAGCAAATGCCACTGCTGGTCTTTGATGTAGCTATAGCAACGCTTGAGGACGCCGACCAAGTTGCCCGCGCTATCAACCTCTAGATCGCCGTATTCTTGCACCCCCGGCTGACTGTGAATGACATCTTGAAAAGCGGTTTTGACCCCAGCCAGAGCACTGCGCACCTGGGCAATATCGCTACTGATGGGGGCAGTGGATAGGGCAAAGGTGTTCATGGGGTCGGGGCAATTCACCAGGGTCAGATGCTGACCCCGCAACGATTGATCTTTGATCTCGATCTTGCTCTCGGCATCAAAGGTGTAGTACGCAATCAGGTCATCGCGATCGTCCAGTAGTCGAGTAAACAGGTTATCGGTGATTTGCTCTTGGGTGCGGGCTACTTTCCAGATACGGGTTTCTTCGATAAGCCCTTTAAAGCAGTCCGTCGGCTGCTGATTGCGCACCACTGCGCCCAAGGTGAATTGAGGACTCCCGTCATCTGGCAGGGGAGCTGAATAATCTTCGGTTTGTAGGGGTTCGCCATTGGCGTAGAGGGTCAGGGGTGAAGCTTGCGGGTTAGTATCTTGGGTCCACTGACAGCCTGATTGGAGGGTGGCGTGGTTGGTACTCTTGGCATCGGTGGCGATGTTGCCCGCGTTTTCAGTAAATTGCCACCAAGATACTAACCCCGATTCTGAGCCTTTAATTTCTCTGCCGATATCGGCAGATTTGCGGGCCGCACTCCAGAGGCGAACTTCGCTAATGATGCCAGCAAACGGTATTACCTGTGAGGTACCCGCATCATTGCCGACATAGCTACGGCCAATTTCCAATGGTTGGGAGTTGCTGCCGACGTCAGGTTTGTCTTTGTGAGTGTAGGAACCCACTTCTTTTTGGTTGATGTAAAGCTTAATCGCCAGCCATTTCTGAATATTGACCCCGGTCACCTGACCGTCTTTGTCTTTAGTGGGGTCTACTTGGGTGTGCTGTTCACGGGTCACTGCGACTTTACAAAACTCGTTAGCGCGAACGGATGTGGTAGACACAAAAGACTGATTGGTGTGTTCGGTATCTTCAAACTCAAACTTAACTTTGCCGTCGCGCGTGAGGTAAAGCGAGTAAGACACGTCATCATCGGTGCCGTCGTCGATTTTACCTTTAGTTAATAGACCTCGGGCTTGAGTCAGATCCGTCACGGTAAAGAACACTTCAACGGTCAGGTCGCGGCAGAGGTCAAGGGTGCGGTTATTGCCACAGTCGAGATAAGCCGCATTGCCATCAAACTGAATTGCGTGAGCCTGGTGATAAACAGCGGCTAGGTGCTGCCAGGTATTGGCGGCAAAGGTAGATTTACTTCTGAGGCGGCGACCACCCACACCCACATGGACTGTATAGGTACTGAGAGGTGAGGTTTCAACCTGAGGCGAACCTGAGAAGCCGGACAGCTTGCCATTGCGCCCGTTAGTCGAAAAGTCTTTGGCCTGACCATTATAAAAACGCCAGCAGCCCAGCAAGCCGTCTTCATTTCCTTGCGCACGGACATACTGATAATGCTGGATTTGCTCAGATGTGCGGGCGATATTCCAGATCCGAACTTCATCGAAAGAATTATTGTTGCGTCTTGCTTCGTCAGAGAAGTCAAGTATGGCTACATTGGCATCAAGCTTCGGAATACTTGAATCAGCGCTCTTTCTCGCCTCGACCCGTTTGCCATCTAAATAACTCGCGAATCCCCCTTCAGTATTACGCTTCCAGGTCATAGCGATATGATGCCATTCCCCATCCGTAGCACTGCTGCCAATGCTAAGACCGCCTCTGGTTCCTCCATCAAAGCTCAAAACATGCTTATAGATATTCTGGTCAGGCCAGCCAGAAACAATGAAAGAAGGTTGGATGGATTGACCGATTCGGTAGTCTACGCTGTTTCCTTTAAACCAATATTCAATCGTGATCTCGTTACCACTGATATCTCTGAGACCCTCAAATTCAATCTTGCTATCTTCTTCTTTTCGGAAGATAATAGCTGACTTAGCTTCTTGCTGCTCTAGACCTAGATGGTAATAAGAATTGCTGGATTTGTTGTGAATTAAAGTTGATGCACCATCCTTGACTTTAGGCTTAATCCAGGTTTCTAAAGTCAAATCACCTGGGGAACTAAATGGATTCAGTTTTTTGGCTAAATCAGATAATGGAGAAGGTTCAAATTGAGGACTATTGGCAAAGTTAAAGAGCTCTCCGTGTCGTTGGTGACTGGAAAAATCTGTAGCCTGATTACTGCCAAAACGCCAACAGCCCACTAGATTAGGCTCGTTGCCAATCGCGCGGACAAACTGATAGCTCTTGATGGCCTCAGGGGTGCGGGCTGTTTTCCAAATTCTGACCTCATCAAGGCAGCCATCGGTATACTCATCTCCTTGATTATTCAAAGCGCCAATAAAAGCTGTGGTGTTTATCTTGGGTAGGGATGAGTCATTACTTTTCCTAGCTTCCACAACTTGGCCGTCTAAATAGCTCACAAAGCCATTCGCAGTGTTGCGCTTCCATGTCATCGCGATGTGGTGCCACTTGCCATCGATCGCGCCGCTACCAACGGAGATTCCTGTCGTTCCGCCATCGTTGCTCAAAATATGTTTGTTGTCCCACCCCGCCACAATGAATCCACTGTTGTCTTGTTGTCTCACGGCAGACTGCAAAGACGTACCTTTAAACCAATATTCGATAGTAATTTCATCACCACTTAAATCAGTAAGGCTTGAAATTTTGACGCAATTCTTTTTAGCTTTTTCAAATTTCAAAGCGTCCTTAGGAAGACTTATCTCCACGTATTGCGTCTTGCCGTCTAGCTGAAGGGCATTACCAGGAGATTCGGCAGTCCATTGACAGTTGGTGGTCTCAGTGGCGGTGAAAGTACCGTTGGTGAGCGTTGTACTATCACCCGTTGCCACAGCAATGACCAACAGCGAACCCTGGCTGAGGCTACTGGGTTTGGTGACGGTGGTGTTAGCGTCATAGTCATACCGCAGGTACGACACGGGAGTATTGGCCGGTATGGGTTGCTCAAGGTGGATGGCGCTAATGGCAACTTTGCCATTCGTCTCAACAGGTTTTAGAACTTCTGACACTTTGACCCGCTGTGAGCCGATCAGCAATACACCGTGGGGGGTCAGCTCATAGTTGGGGGCGGCTTGGAGGGTTAGCGTGGTGACGTCAC
>CAZWNR010000069.1:0-11950 GCA_964635665.1 uncultured bacterium
ATCCCTGAGGCAACCCCTGAGGTGGTCGAACCCAATGCGACCATTGCCGTCAAAACCACTCTCACCGCCCAGTCTTGGATGCGCGTCACCACCGACGGCAGCACCACCTTTGAGGGAATTTTGCAGCCGGGGGACAGTCGCCTATGGACGGCGGATCAGGCCCTTACCATTCGGGCGGGCAACGCAGGGGCGGTCGTCATTAGTTACAACAACCAGCAGGCCGAGCCCCTAGGCCAACCCGGCATGGTGAAGGAAGTCACCTATTCCTCCGACAATGTCGTCAGCCTGATGCCCTAGCCCGGCGAGTTGGCGGCCTTAGGGGCAGCATCCTGAAGGTTGTAGATGAAGGGGACGCCGCCACCCTGACCATCGCCAATGACCAGTACCTGCGGCACCAACGCCCCGCCGGCTTTCCAGGCCTCAATAGCCTCCTTTTGCAGCACGAGCTGACCACCCTGGGCTTTCAGGGTTTCGGCAATTAGGCGCTGGGCTTCGGCGCGGCCCTTGGCTCGGTTGACTTCAGCCTGGGCTTCCTGTTCGGCTTCCTGGGCGATGTAGACCGCTCGGCGGGCGCGCTGTTCGGCAATTTGTTTGTCTTCTACGGCCTTGGCAAACTCCGTTGAGAACGTCAGGTCTACCACGCTCGTATCCAGCACCAGGATGCCGTACTTGGCGAGCCGGGAGGTGAGGGCGTCGTCAAAGTCTTGCTTGAGTTCCGCCCGCTGGGTGATGGCTTCTTCGACGGTGCGGCGGGCGGCGGCAATTTTGAAGGATTCTTGGGTTTGGGGAGCCACAATTTTAGACACCAGGTTTTCTAGGGTGCCCTGGGTACGACGAATGTTGACCACCTCGGTGGGGTCTAGGCGAAAGTTAATGGCAAACCGCCCCGACAGATCCTGCAAATCCTTGGTGGAGCTTTGGGCTGGCACCTCAAACTTTTGCACCGTCACATCGTAGACATCCACCGTAGACACCAGGGGTGGCTTCAGATGCAGCCCCTCCAGCAGGGCACCGTCCTGGGCCTTGCCCAAAATACTCAATACCCCCGCTTGGCCGGGGTTAATAATCACAAAGCTGCTAGTGAGCAGCGCCAATCCCACAATGGCCAACACACTCAGGATGACAGGCTGCCAGTTTGCCGAAGTTGATTTCAAGGGGCCTCTCTACACCACGCTGCTTTTCTACCGTACCGAGGATTGCTCTAAATCGCCGGGATTCTTTAGGAATGCTCACGATTGACCGTCAATAGGGGCGGAACTCCGCAACGGGACACGCGCCAGACACCAGCGGGGAATCGGGGATAGCCAAGCAGGATTGGGGATCAGGCACCAGATTGTGGGAGGTCAGGCAAGCATAGGATCGGTGCGCTAGGCCACTGCAAAACGTATGGCAGATTGCTAAAGTTACCTATCTTGGTATGCCAGCTTACAAAAGCTTAAGGACCCATTGGCCTGAGCTTAACCTAACTGGGAGATTCTCTTAATATTTGCTGCTGAAGATAGAAATAGGCAGTCGTGTTGCTAAGCATTGCCAGGGCATGGTCTCGAACCTTCCTAGCTCCAGGCCGCATCGGCTACCCCTTCAGCGCATTCTGGGTATTTCTGTGTCTATTGCCCCGGCTATTTCCTACGCAGCCACCCTTGGGGAGCAGTCCCAGCGAAGTTTTATTGATTTGCTGGAGCAGCTTTACCGAGAGCGATCCCTGATGGCCTACCCTGCAGGGCAGGCCATTCCACTTAATCCAGAGGAGGTGGTGGTGGTGTGCCGAGGGGTGGTGCAATTGTTCACCATCCAGCCAGAGGGCAGCGAAACCCTGCTGGGGCTGGCGGGGCCATCTATGCCCATGGGTCTACCCCTCACCCTAGTGAATCCCTACTGGGCGACGGCCCTCACCGATGTTGACGTGCTGGTGTTGCCCTTCAGGGAAATTGAGGATTCCCCAGTGTTGATGACGGGGGTTTTTCGGAATCTTACCCTACGTCTTCAGCAAACCGAGGCCTGGTTGGCCCTGTCGGGCAAACGCTTGGTGGCGGACCGGCTGCGGCACTTTTTGATGCTCCTCGCCAAAGACTTTGGCCAGGTAGAACCCCAGGGCATTCGAATTCCTCTAAAGTTGACCCATCACCAACTGGCCACCGCCATCGGCACCACCCGCGTCACCGTGACCCGTCTGCTAAAAGAGTTTAAGGTAGAAGGCTGGCTTACCCTAGATCAACGCCACATCATTCTCCATACTGGAAATCAGTCCCCGGCAACCCAATTGCTCGACTCCTGGTTTTAGGTAACCTCAGTTTGGGTTGAACTTAGCCGCCCCATGAGTTGGCAGCCCACCCTTTCCTGGGAAACGCTACGCGAACTTGAGGCAAGCTATACCCCCAGCCCCTATCCCGAGGGGAGAGAGGAGGTAGAACGGTTAGAAGCCCCTCTCCTTGTAGGCTACCGTTTATACCCATCTCATCGACAGGGTTTAAATGACGTCGGCAAAGGTACGTTCCATGCGGCGGAAGTAGAGAATTCCAGTAATCAGCAGTCCCAGCACCAGCAGCAGAGACAGCAAGAACCCCGGCCAAAACAGTTTCACATCGCCGCCAATGATGGCCCAACGAAAGCCGTCGATTACCCCCACCATGGGGTTGAGGGAATATAGCATCCGCCAGCGGTCGGGCACGATGGCGCTACTGAAGCCCACGGGCGAGATATACAAACCAAACTGCACCAAAAACGGCACCACGTAGCGAAAGTCGCGGTACTGCACATTGAGGGCCGCCAGCCACAGCCCCGCCCCCATGGCCGCCGCAAAGGCAATGGCGGTAAATAGGGGCAGGGTGAGGATGCGCCAGGAGGGCACCGCGTTGTACCAGGCCATCAGCCCCAGCAAAATGATGCCGGAAATGAGAAAGTCCACAAAGCTCACAATCACCGCACTGGTGGGCACCACCAACCGGGGAAAGTACACCTTAGAAATGAGGTTGGCGTTGCTAATCAGGCTGCTGCTGCATTCCGAAAGGGCATTGGCAAAAAATTGCCAGGGCAGCATGGCGGCAAACACCAGGATGGGGTAGGGGGCATCGCCTTCGCTAGGCAGGTTTGCCAAGCGGCCAAACACCACCGTAAACACCACCATGGTTAAAAACGGTCGAATTAGCGCCCAGGCCACCCCCACCACGGTTTGCTTGTAGCGCACCAAAATATCTCGCCAGGCCAGGAAGTAGAACAACTCCCGATAGCGCCACAGATCGCGAAAATACTGGGCCTCGGTGCGGCCAGCTTCAATCACCAGTTCAGGAATGGGTTCAGCCATGGGGGCAACGTTGAGGCCTACAGTGTCTAGGCTACCCAGAAGCCGCCCAGATGTATGCTTGATCCCCGTATTTGGAATAGGTAGGGGCAGGGGGCTCCTGACTCTTTGATGGATCTGGGGTCTGGTCAGTTTTGTCCGTCAATCAGGGGAATGGATTAGGGTGTAGATCTGGCTGAGGTTAACTTCTCCCATGGCAACGGGCTCAGGAAAGGAGAACTGGTTGAGAATTTTGGGGTTAACTTCGCCAAATTCGCCGATGGTTTGTCCATTCACCTGCACCAGGGCCGAACGTCCCGAAATATAGTAAGAGCTGTGGCCTTCCACGAGATCGTAGGCCAGCCCCAAAGCCTGCAACAGGGTTTGAAGATAGGCTTTAGCGGTGGAAAAGGACGCCCTGGAATCGAGGCTGGCAAAGCCCCAGGCCTGGGATTCTTCGCCCTGGCCATCAGCGGTGAGGCGGAGAATTTCTCCAGTTTCATAGAGGTTAATGGGCTTGGGGGCATTGATGTTGCGGGATAGTACCTCCAGTAGCCCAACCTGGAGCGTGGTACGAGTGGCGCTGTAGGCTCGGCTTTTGGCGTTGCTGGTTTGCAAGTAGCGATCCGAAAACAAAGCCAGCAGGGTAGGATCCGTGAGGACGTGGCCCTTCACTTCCATCAGCCCCATGCGCTGAGACACATCGCACACCCGAAACACAAACTGTCGCAGAGCATCGGACTGGCCTTGGTAAAATTTCACCGACAGCGGTTCTGGCTGGAAGCTATCGATTCCTAGGGCCACCATCAAATCTCCGGCCAAATCCACCTGGCTGATGAGGTCAGTGCGGTAGGTGGGCACATAGACCTCGTTCATACCGCTGACCATCAGATCCATGCGCCCCAGCACTTGACCCAGCTTGGCCTTGGGAATGGCTGACCCCATGATTTCGTTCAAAAATCGCGCCGAAAAGGACACGGCACGGCGATCAAGGCTGGGGGTAACCTGCTTTCCGGCTAGGGTAACCACGGTGACAGCCTGTACCTCGGCCCCAGTGTCTAAAAAATTATGGGCCAGGATGTTGACGGTTTCCTGCACCGTGCGTTCTAGAATGCCCGTGACATCGATAAACAAGTTGCGGGTGTCGGCGGAAATCTCCCCCACACCAGCGGCGTTAATGATTGGCGGCAAAGAGAGCATCTGCCCCTGGGCATCGCGCAGCACGGGCACGGTGTCGCCCTCCGGTAGGGTGGGGCCATAGAGTTGGCCAGCGGGGTGCTGGGTCAACAGGGCGGCGGCGGTGACGGGGGCGGTCTCCCGCAGGGGCACAAAGGTAACGTCGGTTTTGGCCTGGGCCGTGTAGGTGAGGGGGCCAACCATGCGATCCAGATCGTAGACGCCGATGGCAATTTTCTTGCGCTGGCGGCCAAAGGTTTGGGTCACCTTCTCCTGAAACTGAATCAATACCTCTAGCCCGCCATCCTGAAGATGGGCCTGCCGCACCACCAAGGCCGCCAGGTGAGGCCGCAACCCCAACACTGCTGGCTCCACCGTCACGGTATAGCCCGAATCAGCCAGGGTTTCGGGCACGGTGCGGGGCTGCCCACCGTAGATATTCATCGCCCGAATAAAGCCCTCGGCGGCCAAGAGGTCAGGCCGTTCGGCGGTCACTTCCACCTCTAGGTAGTCCTCCCGCAGGGTCACCTCTAGGCCATAGTCAAAGGCCTGTTGTTCAAGCTGGGCCAAGGGCGTTTGGGTAAGCCGCTGGAGGTAGGACAGGGGAAAGGTTACCGTGGGCATGGGCCAAAAAGTAAAGGCAGGGACAACGCAGCCAAGGTAGAGCGATATAGAGGTTAATACTCAACGTCAGCACCGCTTAAAACGGCAAACGAAGCCTAAGCTGCAAAACTGCTCCCATGCTATATCGCAATTGCGCCCAGAGCACGTTACGCCCGACGCACGCCTACCCCAACCCCATGGTCAGGGCTTCCTACGGATCCGCCGTAGACAGGCTAGCCATGGGAAATATCCATCTTAGCCATGGCAGCAGGCAAGAGGCACCCACAACGACACACGGCCCAATCCGCTGCAATCGTTATATCGCCTAAGCTGATGCAATCGTTATATCGCCTAGGCTGAATAGCGCGATAGCCGCACCCAACAAGCCCTAAATCCTCGGTAGGTGTCAGGTTCTACATCTCTGATCTCAGCCTGTACTGGCGATGTGTCAGACCAGCCGCCGCCGAGTGTTTATAAAGTTTTCTAAAGGTTAGTTAGACAAGACTTTGGGTACTTTAATTGTGGTAGAACAGTCCTCACTGTAGATCTATAGAGTTCGGAGTAGATCGTTTCCTCGACCTCACATCCCATCCTCCACACCCTAACCCGCTCAACCACCACGGGGAAAACACTTAGCCCATCAACAGCTTAAGAAGATAATAGTATGCTCCATAAAGGCTAAGGTCACTACCTCAATACGCAGTGCTTTTCCTTCTTGGCTGCACAAAATTATCCTTCTACGCATTTTGCTCTATGAAATTCACAGATATGCATTTTGATTTTTCCCAAGAAGAAAGAAATCCAAAATATTTAAATGTAGAGCCATTATTAGCTGACTATGCTGATGGGTACAGACAATTCAACAATGTTGATTTGCGGGATTGCAACATGGTTGGGGCTAAGCTCCCAATGATCAGCCTAGAAGAGGCTAATTTTCAGCGAGCTAATCTAAGTAATGCTAACCTAGCCGGTGCGACCCTCAACCATGTTGACTTCTCTCTAGCAAACTTGAGCAACATTAATCTCATTGCTGCCGATATCGTTAGGGCCAAGTTAATTGGGGCAAATTTAAGCGGAGCCGTCATGAGCGGAGCCAACCTGAGTGGTGCCAGCCTACGGAAAGCAAACCTCACTAACTGTATCTTCGCTGGAGCCAACCTCAGTGGCGTTGACTTTTCAGGCGCTATTGTCAAAAACGTTAACTTTGGCGGAGCCAATCTTAAAGGCGCAAATCTAAGCGATGTGAATTTAGCAGATGTTGACTTAACGAATGTAGATCTGACTGAAAGCATCTTACCTGAGGGGTTAGCTGAGCAACACTGGTTCAGTCAAAATCGCGATTCTAGTACGAGTGTTGGTGAGTCAGTTCCGGGTTGGGGAGACGAACCAGAAACGATTTCCTTCCCTAACTATGATGCCGTTCTAAACAGTCTAGAAGAAAATGGCCCTGCTTGGGACAACCTATCCACAGATCCCCAAAGCGATAACCTATCCAATCCAGCTCAGCCTATCAACAACAATTCTACAGCAGAATATTCAACAGAATATTCTGAAATAGATTCACAAACGGCTTCCTACGCAGACATTCAAGGAGAGGTCTATAGTGACAATTTTGCAGCGGAATACTCGACAGATTACTCTGAAGTAGATTCACAAACGGCTTCCTACACAGACATTCAAGGGGAGGTCTATAGCGACAATTTTGCAGCAGAATACTCGACAGATTACTCTGAAGTAGATTCACGAACGGCTTCCTACGCAGACATTCAAGGGGAGGTCTATAGTGAATCAGACTATGTAGAGAGCGAATCCTATATCGCCAATGAATACTATGTTGAAACCGATGCAGATGAAAACCTAGACACTGCCTATCAAGCCGAAGAAACCTATGCTGCCCATTCCTCTTTCCCTGCGTTCAACGAGGAAAATCCTGACCTTAGTAATGCTGAGCAACCGTGGCCTGAAACAGAAATAACAGACCCTACGGATGAAGATGATCTCTATCTCCATGCCCTTGATGCTATCGATGCCATTGCTATGGAGAGTACAGAATCTTCAGCACCTCAAGCCGTGCTCTCTGACGACTTCTTTGCCCAGGAAAGTAACGAGCTCTCTACGTCTAAGTCATTGACTTTACCTGAGTCAGACTTTCCCTTCTCTGTCGCAGATATTTCTGATTTGATTGAGGAAAACACCGCCCTCTTAGATCAAGATACTGAAGAATTTAATTCCCCCTTCACTAATTCCTTCGTTGATCCTTTTTCCGATTCACCCATCTATCCCTTAGACGATTCCGTTGCCAACGATTCCTCTTCGACTGATAACTTTTATACGGAGGTCACGGATCCTTTTGCTAATTTCCAGCAGACCCAAGAATCAAACCCCCAGGAACCTAGCGAAGAAGAAGACTTCCCTGAAAATTCGCTAGTCCTCATGCCACCTTCTACGGTGACCACCACAGATTCAGTCGTGCCTGATTTGCCTCCAGATCCTTATCTGAATGCCGAAATCAGTATCACATCCGGCTCTGTTAACCCTTCAAGCAGTTCCAAAACTAATATCCCTCCCTTAGAGATAAACGAAGATACTGCCGATGAGCCCTGCGATGATTCAATTCATCCAGGCTATCTAGAAGAAATAGCGATACTAGATCAATCTCCTGAGAAAACCACGATTCAAGAAACCTCCGTAGCTAGCGCTGAAAGTTGGCCAATCGCCGAACAAAATTCATTGCCCAATACGCTCAGAAGCAGGACAGAACCACATCCCGTTGAAATGTCGAATCCAAAGGAAGCAGGCCCCCTTAATAGTCGAGTGGTTCAATCTATCCAGTCGGTTTTAAGTCGACGAGTTCAATATTCACTTCAACGGAAGTTGTTTGATATTTATCATAACCAATGCGCCATAACTGGCTGTGACGTTAGACCTCTCCTCGAGACGCTTTGCATTGCTAACTATCATCATCACGCGGATCATCCATCCCAATGTCTTGTGCTGCGAGCGGATTTAAAGACGTTGTATGAACTGAAGCTACTTGCCATTCATCCACAGACACTCACGGTACTGCTAGCTCCTCAGCTTTTCCAGTCAACCTATGGCCACTTCCAAGGAAAGAAGATTACAACTCCCGATCAAAAGATCTATCATCCAAATCCAGAGAACCTAGCACAAAATCTTCAGGATTGTGCTTGGTATGGGTCTGACTATTCGGGCCATCTCTCTGGGGCAACCTCATCTCAAACGTTGACCCAGGCTAATCACAAAAAAACATTCCCATGGGCTTATTGGCCAATTGCCATCGCTTTCGGAGTAGGGGGACTAGTGGGCGCTGGGCTGATGTGGCTCCCCAATACCTTATCTCCCGTGGTGTCTCCGCCCACTAGTCCTCAAGCCCAGTCTGCTTTAGCACCACAAAACCGCGTCAATATTCAGGTGGGGGATGTGCGCTATAACCAGTCAGGCATCATTCTTGACCAAAGAGCTTATATGACCATGGCGCAGGCTCAACAGTTAGGAATCATTACGGGTGACGTACCAGGAGAGTATCAACAGCAATACCAAAATGAGTCGTACGTTAGTTTATCTTACCTGGCTACGATAGGAATTTCCGTGAGCTGGGATGTTGAATCACGAACGGCGACCTTAAACTGTTGCCAATCGACGGCCCCAGAACCATTTGATGTAATGGTCAACAATCAAAACTGGTCGTCGGATGGTTTTATTGTTAATGACACAGCCTATGTTTCTCAGCGGAGTCTTGCAGCGCTAAATCTTAGCGAAGATGTTTTTGAGGCTGTTCATTCTATTACCTATCGAGATGACACATATTTAAAGGCTAGTGATTTAAAGGACTTCTCAATAACTGTCAACTGGGATCCTGAAGCCCGTATTCTTAGCTTGAATCAATAAGGATTCCACCGTACCTCACTGGAGCTAATAAGGTTTTAGGGTGCTTCTTGCTCAGATATGGTATGGGCAGAGGTATATGGTATGGGTGCATGGTCGCCCTGGTTTCGCCAACCTATTTTTGCAAATATGGTTTTACCCATGTAAAGCTACGCTAAACTTGTGGACAGGCCTGAAACCTGGTTAGGGAGAGTTACCTAATCATTGCCTTAAAAGGTCAGTATGGTCGTAAAAGTAAGTATTGATAGCGATGCATCAAAACCTGTTGATTATAGAACTGAGCGGCAGTCTCACGTTGGTGAAAACAGAGCAATCCCTTGAGCAGATCAAGCATTCTATTAAGGCCCAAGTGGGCAATCTTTTGCTAGATCTAAGCCATCTTAGTTTTGTGGATAGTGCTGGTCTTGCTGTTCTGGTGCGCCTACAAAAGCTAACAGACTCCATGGGAATTCGTATGGCCATATGTGGTTTGCCAGCGCAGGTTAGTCAATTGCTTCAGCTTGCCAGCATGTTCGATTTTTTCGAGGTTTTTGAAAGTCGTCTAGATTTTTACCGCACTTGGTCAGATCAATTCCCTAGGGATGCCACTGTACCTAAACTCGACTTTATTCCTGTGGTTGTCCTCAAGACCGAATAAGCCGATGACGATGTTTCTATGTGGTCTTTGACTTCGCCTTAGCTGCTATTGCTAAATGAACCTGACTAAGGCATTTTATAGAACGAGTTATAGAACAACTAAAATGCATCCCCGACACGGATGGTACGTTGTTCTGCATTGTTACCGAACACAACAAAGTCAGGCTGAATATCAATCACCTGTAGGGAACTCTGGCTGAGTCGATCCCCTAATTTAACTACGTAGGAATTGTCCTCTGTCTGTACGAGTGCAGCAGTTAATTGGCCAGCTTGAATGATGCCAATCAGTCGGTTCCGTTTAGGAGATTGAACTGAGGCTGAGGTGGGGCCCAAGGGAGGATGCTGCACTAACGCCGTCGGTGATTGAGGCGCAGCCAATGGCGGCAGCATAGGCTGCGTGCTAGACAATTGCGTCCTTGAGGATGGTGGGCTGGGCGGTTGGGCATTACTAGAAAACTGGGCAGTGGGTGGAATTGGTACGCGCAGGGGGCTTGTACTTCCTAGAACTGCGGGGACTTGATGGTTGTTAGCAGATAGATTTGAACTGGACGAGGTGTGGGGATAAAAGTAATATCGGTCAACCACAACCGTGGGCTGCGGGTTGTCGTCCTGTGCCGCCATCTGAGCATTCTCCACCAAGTAGAAGCGATCTACCATCATGGGTTTGAGTGAGGGCTGAATAGCTGACACGGGAACTGTGACACCAGGATCGTTAGGATTGTCAACAGCCCTATCACCCAGCGATTCCCTAAGGTTTTGGTATAGTTTGTTGAACGTCGTTTGGGTTCGATCAATGGCGTGCTGGGAGGAAATAGCGAAGGGAACAAAAGGAACCGCTGATGGCGATGTGAGCATCCGAGCCGTCAGACTTAATCCCAGCGCAGCGCCGAGAAAAACAATCCATTTTCGGGCAAGAGGTATAGCCTGCCAGTACCTTAAAAGTAGGCCATGGTTATCCACCGCTGAATTATCAACCATGCTGGGCGACAGGGTTAGGATGGTTGGTGGAGTAATGGCCAATGATGTGGCCGGAACTAACCTTATATCCTGATTGATAGACAGACTTAGGCTTTCGTAGTCTTCATGGCTGGGAACGGACAGAGAAACGTCGGAACTTGACATAAGCTTGTCGTATAAAGATTTCTAAATGGCAGAAACCCTGCTTGAGATTCTATCTTGGGACAGGCTATCCAGCTATCGGGCTATGCCTATTAATACCCTATAGATTCGTTGACGCTGACTGCCAAGATTAGCATTAGACAAGGCTAGTCTTGGAGTATGTGATAATACTTTGTTATGATTTCTCCGTCTTCAGCCCCTTCCAACTTGCTGATTAGCCTCAGTCGTCGGCTGTTCGACCTAGAGGAGCAGCAGAGGGCTTTTGTAGAGGCCCTTACTTCGCCCCAAGTTTTCCCCCAGGCGGTTCTTTGGACACAGTCTCGGCCCGTGGTTGAGCCCTTTGCATTGGCCTCGGCCTTGCCCTGGCAGCCTAGTTGGGTAGATCGCGTGCTGCCAGGTCAGCGCCCTGGCCAACATTCCCTACACCAGGCAGGGGCCTACTATTGCCTAGACATGGCCTCGGTGTTTGCGGCGGCGGTGTTGGGCGCGATTCCCACCCCGGTTAGTCTGGTGCTAGATATGTGTGCGGCACCGGGGGGAAAAAGTTTGCTGGCCCGTCAGCAGCTCCAGCCCCAGCAGCTTTGGTGCAATGAAGTCATCCGTAAGCGGGTCAGAATTTTAATCGCTAACCTCAAACGCTGTGGGGCGATGGAGAGTCTGGTGTTCAACCTAGACCCCAAAATTTGGGCTGAACATCTCCCCCAGGCGGCCTCGGTGGTGATTGTGGATGCCCCCTGTAGTGGCCAGTCCCTCCTGGCTAAGGGCGATCAAGCCCTGGGCTGTTTTCATCCGGTCACCATCAAGAAAAACGCCAGCCGCCAAAAACGCATTCTGGGCCAATCCGCCCAAACCGTGGCTGGGGGCGGCTACCTCGCCTACATGACCTGCACCTTCTCCCCAGAAGAAAACGAACAGGTGGCGGCGTGGTTGCTGAAGCACTTTCCCCAGTTTGAGGCGGTGCCCGTGCCCATCCTCGCCGACCATCGCTCGCCCTTGGCCGAATTTCCCTGCTATCGGCTGTGGCCCCAAACGGGTCTAGGAGCCGGAGGGTTTACGGTACTCTTTCGCAACCGAGACCCCCACTGCCACCCCGCCGCGCTCCCCGATGCCCTGACAACCTACGCCCTGCGCCTTTATGCGGACAAGGGGTAGAGTAGAACAAGGGACTTCGGCCACGGCCACCAGGGAGTAAACTCCCTGGCTGATCGCAGAAGTCTGCTAAAGCAGACTGGG
>CAZWNR010000070.1:0-11854 GCA_964635665.1 uncultured bacterium
CCGCGCTTGAGGGCGGGGTTGGTGGTCAAAGCCTCCACGGCTTGCAGCGCAGAGCCGGGAGTAATGGGGATATCGTCACCGGGGAAATCGTAGGAACTGAGCAACTCACGCACTTCCAGTTCCACAAGTTCCAGCAGTTCTTCATCATCCACCATGTCCTGCTTGTTGAGGAAGACAACAAGGCTAGGCACACCAACCTGACGAGCCAAGAGAATGTGCTCACGGGTTTGGGGCATGGGGCCGTCGGCGGCGGAACACACCAGAATGGCACCGTCCATCTGAGCAGCACCGGTGATCATGTTCTTCACATAGTCTGCGTGTCCAGGGCAGTCTACGTGGGCGTAGTGGCGGGTTGCCGTTTCGTACTCCACGTGGGCGGTATTGATGGTAATCCCACGAGCTTTTTCTTCGGGGGCTGCATCAATCTCGTCATACTTACGAGCCTTGGCAGAACCAGCCGCCGCTAGAGCCATGGTGATCGCTGCGGTTAGCGTGGTCTTACCATGGTCAACGTGACCGATGGTGCCAATGTTAACGTGCGGTTTAGTCCGTTCAAACTTTTCGCGTGCCATTTACGTTACGTGTCCTTTCTTTTTCTAAGCGTTCCCACTGTTTTTAGAGATAATGGCCTCAGCCACATTTCGAGGAACCTCGCCATAATGGCTAAACTCCATCGAAAAAATGCCCCGACCCTGCGTTTTAGAGCGGATGTCGGTAGCATAACCAAACATCTCAGCTAATGGGACATCGGCGGTAACCTTTGCAACACCAGCCTCAGACCCCATGCCTTCGATCTGACCACGTCGGGAGTTTAAGTCTCCCATGACATCGCCCAGAAAGTCTTCCGGAACTTCAACCTCGACCTTCATAATGGGCTCAAGAAGGACGGGAGATGCCTTCATGACGGCTTCTTTCATCGCCATTGATCCCGCAATCTTAAAGGCCATTTCCGAAGAATCCACCTCATGGTAAGACCCATCGGTTAGTGTAACCTTTAAATCGATTACAGGATACCCAGCTAGGATACCAGATTCGCAGGCCTCTTTCATGCCTTGTTCGGCGGAAGGGATGTATTCTTTCGGAATTGTCCCCCCAACAATTTTAGACACAAATTCGAACCCGCTACCCTCTTCGGCAGGTTCAACCTCAACTACAACGTGACCATACTGGCCTTTGCCGCCGCTTTGACGAATAAAGCGTCCCTCGGCCTGAGTGCGCTGCCGAATGGTTTCGCGGTAGGCTACCTGAGGCGCGCCAATATTAGCCTCCACCTTAAACTCCCGCAACATGCGATCTACGAGGATATCAAGGTGAAGTTCACCCATGCCCGCAATTACGGTTTGGTTAGTTTCAGGATCGGTACTGACCCGGAAGGTCGGATCCTCCTCTGAAAGGGATTGCAGCGCCTTGGCTAGCTTGTCCATGTCCTGCTTAGTCTTAGGCTCAACAGCCACAGAAATAACCGGTTCTGGCACAAAAAGCGACTCTAGAACAATGGGATGATCGGGTTCGCAGATGGTGTCTCCGGTGAAGGTCTCTTTAAGGCCAATGGCAGCCCCTAAATCCCCTGCTCGTAGCTCATCGACTTCAATGCGATCATCAGCCTTGAGGACGATCAATCGAGAGATTCGCTCCTTTTTGTCCTTCGTAGCGTTATAGATATAACTGCCTTTTTTCAAGACGCCGGAGTACACTCGCACAAAGGTGAGGCGACCGTAGGGGTCGGCCATAATCTTGAAGGCTAATGCCGCAAGGGGATCTTCGTCATTGGCGTGACGCTCAGCGGTGCTACCATCGGGTAAAAGCCCCTGAATAGCTGGCACATCGATAGGGGCGGGAAGATAGTCTACCACCGCATCTAGCAGGAGCTGGATGCCTCGGTTTTTGAAAGCAGATCCACATAGCACCGGGACGATGGTGCCGCCTATGGTTCCCTGGCGCAGAGCCACCACGATTTCCTCGCCCGACAGATCTTCGCCTTCCAAATACTTTTCCATCAGGCGATCATCCATCTCCGCCGCTGCCTCAACCAGGCGGATACGGTACTCTTCAGCCACCTCTTGCAAATCGTCAGGAATGTCCGTGTCTTCAACGTTTTCGCCGAGGTCATCATGGTAGATGCGGGCGCGCATTTCGATTAGATCGACGACGCCTTGGAAGCTGCTCTCGGCCCCAATGGGAATCTGAATGGGAACCGCATTAGCCCCCAATCGATCCCGCAATTGTTGATAAACCCGGAAAAAGTTAGCCCCGGTACGATCCATCTTGTTGACAAAGGCAATGCGCGGTACATTGTACCGATTCGCTTGCCGCCAAACAGTTTCAGACTGGGGTTGTACACCACCTACCGAGCAAAACACGGCGATCACCCCATCTAGAACCCGCATGGAACGCTCGACCTCGATTGTGAAGTCTACGTGGCCAGGAGTATCAATGATATTAATTTGATGATCGCGCCAACTGGTGCTGATGGCAGCAGCGGTAATAGTAATACCCCGCTCCCTCTCCTGCTCCATCCAGTCAGTAACAGCGGTGCCTTCATGCACCTCGCCAATTTTGTGAACGATCCCAGAGTAGTAAAGGATACGTTCTGTAGTGGTGGTTTTGCCCGCATCAATGTGGGCAGCGATTCCGATATTTCTAACTCGCTCTAGGGGCGTTGTCCGTGCCACAGCTACCTCCTGATTTCTATGGAGCTAGTCCATTAACCGCACTTTATTGGCACCAGCGTCAATGCCTATTGACCTACGCCCATCACCAGGGATTGCTTTATTCCCAAAGACCTTGACTGGGGATGGGCGAAAGATTCTAGTAACGATAGTGGGCAAAGGCCTTGTTAGCTTCAGCCATACGGTGGGTCTCTTCCCGCTTACGCACAGCACCGCCAGTTTCATTAGCCGCATCCATCAGCTCGTTAGCTAATTTGATGGCCATAGATTTACCCGAACGCTGCCGAGAAAACTGGGTCAACCAGCGCAAAGAGAGAGCCACACCCCGCTCAGGCCGCACTTCCATGGGCACCTGGTAGGTGGCTCCACCCACGCGACGGGCCTTCACTTCCACCAAGGGAGTGGTGTTGCGTACAGCACGCTCGAACACTTCAAGGGGATCGCCGCCGCTGCGTTCTTTGATGATGTTGAATGCATCGTAAATAATGCGGTCGGCAAGGGAGCGCTTGCCGCTAGTCATCAGGCGACGGCTCATCATGGTGATAAGCCGGCTGTTATAAACCGAATCGGGAGGGATCGGACGCTTTTGAATAACGGTGCGACGAGACATAACTTATCTTCCGAAGTCTGTGGAACATAAAGAACGAGTTCAGACATGGAAAACACACGGGTTGAATGCGCTTTCCAAGCTTTGAGGACAGCCAACCGACAAATTACAGACCAGAACTTGCTTTCCAGACGCGATGAACCGCTGCGACTAGCCACACCATCGCCGAAAGCTAACATTCAATCTACTGTTTAGGCCGCTTAGCGCCATACTTAGAACGCCCTTGCCGACGATCCTTCACGCCAGCGGTATCTAGGGTGCCGCGAATGATGTGATAGCGAACCCCAGGCAGATCTTTCACACGACCACCACGGATCATGACTACGGAGTGCTCTTGCAGGTTGTGTCCAATACCAGGGATGTAGGCGGTTACTTCAAAACCAGAGGTGAGACGCACCCGCGCAACTTTACGGAGGGCAGAGTTGGGCTTTTTGGGGGTGGTGGTGTAGACACGGGTACATACCCCACGGCGCTGGGGGCAGCTTTTTAGGGCAGGAGACTTAGTCTTTTTCTCGGTTTTCTGACGCTCACTCCGAATGAGTTGCTGAATCGTGGGCATAGATCAGGTGCTCTAGACGCTACAGTATGGCTAGTGATTCAAAAGTTTTCACAAGGGTCTAGCGTATCACTGATGAATGGCTTTCGTCAAACTTGGGTTGAAGCCACTGAGCCATGGCAGTCTTCGGCGGTTGCAGCGGTGGTGACGGAAAAGGCATTGCCACAACCGCAGGTTTGCTGGGCCTGGGGGTTTACAAAACGAAACCCACCGCCCATCAGATCTTCGGAGTAGTCGATGGTGAGATCTTGTAGGAGGGGAAGGCTGTCCTTGGCTACAACGACCTGAAGATCACCACAGTTCACTGTAACGTCCTCACCGCTGACGGTATCGGCAGGCCCCAAGCTGTAGGCCCATTCGGCGCAGTCGCTGGGCTGTAGGGCAATACGCATACGGTTGGTGGATTGGGGCCGCTGCTGTAAAAGTCGCCGAATTTCTTGAGCGGCCGCCGGACGCAGGTGAATCATAGCAAGGCTAAGGAGAAAGGCTATTAGGGGCGTTGGAGTGAGCCCTATGGCGCACCGGACAATAGCCTATCACGGGGAAGAAGCGGGTTAAAAATACGGGAATTGTCTGGACTTTAGGGACAGCGAGACCATTAATAAAAGCCGACCGCCTTAGGATAGACGGTCGGTGAACGTATGGGGTTGAATCGTCGCTAGACGTAAGAATTTGACCTGTAGGCAATTCCCTCGGCTCTGCCAATGCGGAGCGATAGGAGAAAGAGGCCTTTACCCAAGCCTCACTGGTTCAAGCCATCAGGCCTTGGAGACATCACTGATACGGGAATAGTCGTCTTGGAAGCGCACGATGTCGTCTTCGCCGAGATATTCACCATTTTGCACTTCAATGAGCACAAGGGGGATGACACCAACGTTTTCTAGGCGGTGTTGGGTGCAGGGGGGAACGTAGGTGGACTGGTTGGTGGATAGCAAAATTTCTTGGTTGCCGCAGGTTACCTTGGCGGTACCAGAGACCACAATCCAGTGCTCACTGCGGTGGTGATGCAGCTGTAAGCTCAGCCGATGACCGGGCTTCACTTCGATGCGCTTAATTTTGTAGCCTCGGCCTTCCTCAAGGACGGTGTAGGAGCCCCAGGGACGTAGACCGGTTTCAGCGACCTCCTTGCCGTTGCCATTAGTAAGGGTCAGGGCAGTGGGGTGGATGGACTCTTCTAACTTAGGCATAGTGACATAGTCTCCTAGAAATCGCTTAGGGGATGGGCTGGGTGAGTTGAAGCCTGAGTATTGGGCGGTTAACAAGGACGGTGGCAATGCCCAAGACTAAGGTCAAGGGTGGTTGATACCGGAGGTCGTATGGTCATAACGTTCCCTGGGGCTATGGAGAAGTCTCTCCGTGGGATTACTCAAGTTGAGATGGCCACAACTTGGCAATTTTGCGACACGAATCTGAGATGCCCCAGGTTACTGATGTCGCTGGCGGTCATAGATACCTGTGGCCTAGTTACTCTTATGAAAAAGGCCCGGTGAACATAGACCAAGCGCCCTCAGGAAAGTTTCGGATGACTCAGGCTCAGTTTAGCAATCCCCCCTAAAGACGCAAGGGTGGGCCCAGGGGGATAGGCCAAACCATACAAATTCTTTAAGTGATTAAAGCCATGGCTAACCGTTCCCCTCGTATCCCTCCTCAGAGGCTAGCCCAGGGCTAGGGCAGAAATACACCCATTCCGTTATTCACGCGGGCAGCGGTGCGCGGATGGCGGTTGATCAACCGTCCCCCCAGGTAGAGGCTAGATGAGCTGCCGCCGTCTAGGTTGAGGGCATCGACACTGCCCAGTTGGGCCATGACTTGGGCCGTTTCCGCCAGGGTGGGGCCGGGGCCAGCGGGGCTATTGTGAATGGCAACGAGCAGGATGTCCCCATTGGCGGTGTGGCCGATGGCGCTACGAGGGGCCGATTGGCTGGCAAAGGCGCTACCGAATTGTTCTAGGGCGGCATCCAGGACAATTCCCCGACTGCGGATCAGCAAGGGGCCACCGCCGACAATGTGGGGAAAAGGCGCTAGGGTGGCGGGGACAACGTCAGACTGAATGGTGACGGCGGTACCGGAAGTCAGCGCTGGGGCGGGGGTATCGTAGGCGCGTAGGGCGAGAATATAGCCATCTTGGGGAATGGGAACGCTCACGTCGCCCGTAACCGACTGTTGACCGATCACCCGCTGATTTCGTACCGTCACAATTCGTTCAGACTCGGTGATGGGCCGATAGGTGCTGCCCCAGGCGGGAGTATACAGCCCCATACCCGCTTGCACATAACCGCTGTTAATGGCCTGGATAGGATAGGTTTGGCCGTTTCCGGTTCGCAGGGTTTGCCGGAGGATAAGGCGATCCATCTGCACTTGCCCGTTGCCCCAACCGACAACGCCACGACCGAGGATGGGGCCGGAAATCCAGTCGTTGTTGTAGCGAACAGCCCCCAGGGGGTACTGATTGTTGCGGTTAAAGAACCCGGCATTGATCGCCGCTGCGGCCTGCCAGCGCTGGGCCATGGTTTGTAGGGGGGTGATACCTGTGGCCGTGGTGGGGTCTGACCAGATCGGGCGCAGGGTGGTTTGGGCATCCCTGGCACTAAGTTGAAGCCAGTAGACAGGCAAGGTTTTGCTGCCAACGGTGAAGTACTGCTGTCGCCAGCGCAAACCCGGTGCCCAGAGGATATCCAGGGGCCGAAGGTGATCAGTACGTACATCCACCACCACCCGGTGGGGATTAGTGAGGGTGAATAGCACCGGGCGGGCGTTGGCATCGGGCATCGGCAGGGTGATCTGGGTGGATTGACCCGCTGGAGCGATTTGTGCCGGAGCTTGTCCCCTCGGTGGACGGGCCACGGCTTGAGCCACGGCGGGGGTAGCGGTGGCCGCTAGGGTGACGGTGACGGCTCCAGCGGTTTCGTTAATTTGGGCCACGGTTGGCCCAGAAACATCAATTACCCAGCGCTGACCCCAGGGCTGATTGCCAGAACGCAGGGCGGTGATTTGGGTGGTGGGCACCGTCAAGTTCAAGGTTTGCCCTTGCACCGTAGCTGACCAACCGTGGGTGGTTTGCAGCGGCATTAGGTCGAGGTAACGGTAGCCTCCCTGGACCCAAGCACTGAGAACAGTTCGGGTTTGACTGCTAGAAAACCACTGCACGGGCTGGCGCTGGGCATCGTTGCTATTCAATAGCGTTATGCCTAGATAATCCGTCAGACCGTAATCCGCTAGACCGATGCGGCCATCCTGCTGCATCCAGGGGACGGACACGCTAACGCCATTGATGCTGACGCGATTACCCGTGACCCGAGCGGCCTGGGCGATGGGGGTGGGAGTGATGATGGTATCCGACCTAATTGCATCGGCAGGAGGAGGATCGGCAGCAGCGGTGCTGTGGATGATAGCCGAAGGGAGCAAGCCGAGCAGTAGGCCAGTCAACAGGGGTACAGGGAGGCCGACACGGGACAACAGCATCATGGAGAACCGACTCTCTTGGGGGACTTGATGAAGGCTTGATGAGGATGGGCATCGGGCAAGGCGGGTCAATCCATTATCGAACCTTGACCCAAGGAGATGCTAAGGTCTGTAAACTACTGATAAAGTCTGTAAATTATAGGCAAGGTAGAGCGATCTTTTCGGCTCCGCTTCTCCCAATTCAGCATGACAGTGTTAGAGCGGTTTAGGTGCCGGGGCTGGATGGTTTATCATACGGATCCTGCCTTGACGCCATAACACCAACGCCTCGGCCTTCGTAGGGCTGATTGAGTTGTCTAAGGTTGCGACCGTAATTCAGTCAATTCTTTGATGGATTGGCTCACGCTTTGACCGCTTGTTTCGGATTTACCCCCTCGCTTGTTGACCTGCTATCCCATGGGACATACACCTGTGAACCACTCGCATCCACCGCTGCCTCAGTCCTCTGCTCCTTGGCCTAACTGGGGGCCGAAGTCCATTGTGGAAGAGCGGGATGCTTGCGGCGTTGGTTTTTTGGCCGATCAGCAGAATCGTGCCAGCCATGATCTCGTTTCCAGAGCTTTGGCAGCTTTGGATTGCATGGAACACCGGGGCGGCTGCTGTGCCGACCAAGATTCGGGCGACGGGGCCGGGGTAATGACGGCCATTCCTTGGGCCATTTTGAACACCTGGGCTGAGTCACAGGGCCTGACGTTGCCCGTGGGCCAAACTGGGGTGGGGATGGTGTTTCTACCTCAGAACGAAGCCGCTGCGGCCCTGGTGCGCGATACCTTTGCGCAAGTGATTCAAGCCGAAGGGTTAACCCTAGCGGGGTGGCGTGAGGTGCCCGTCAATCCTGATGTGCTGGGTGCTTTGGCCAAACAGTTCCAGCCCCGCATTGAGCAGTTGGTGGTCGTCTCCCAAGGGCTGACTGGGGAAGACCTGGAACGGCAGCTTTACCTGGTGCGGCGGCAGGTGTTGAAGGCCATTGCTAATCGAGCGGCTCAGCCCGGTGATGCCCCTGCGGATCAGGTTGCGGCCCTAGGCGACTTCTACGTGTGCTCTTTCTCTTGCCGCACGATTGTGTACAAGGGAATGGTGCGCTCCTCGGTGCTGGCCAGCTTCTACAACGACCTCACCAACCCCGCCTACGTCAGCGCCTTTGCGGTGTATCACCGTCGCTTTAGCACCAACACTATGCCCAAGTGGCCCCTAGCTCACCCGATGCGGCTGCTGGGTCACAACGGCGAAATCAATACCCTGGTGGGCAATGTCAACTGGATGATGGCGCGGCAGGCGGATTTGTCCCACGACATCTGGGGCGACCGGGTGGAAATGCTGAAGCCCATCGTCAACCTCAACAACAGCGACTCCGCCAACCTCGACAACGTGATGGAGATGCTGGTGCGCTCAGGTCGGACACCCCAGGAAGCCCTGATGATCATGGTGCCGGAGGCCTACAACAACCAGCCCGCCCTGGATCAATATCCCGAAATTACCGACTTCTACGAGTACTACAGCGGCCTGCAAGAACCCTGGGATGGCCCTGCGCTGATCGTGTTTAGCGATGGTCATCAGGTGGGGGCAACGCTGGATCGCAACGGTTTGCGTCCCGCCCGCTACGTGGTGACGAAGGACGGCCTGCTGATGGTCTCCTCCGAAGCCGGGGTGCTGGATGTGGCCGCCAGCGACATCGTGGAGAAGGGGCGGCTTGGCCCTGGCCAGATGATCGCCGTGGATTTGGATACCCAGGAAATCCTCAAAAACTGGACACTGAAGCAGCGGGTGGCCCATCGTCATCCCTACGGCGACTGGCTGAAGGCGAACCGCAAGGAGATTTCGCCCCAGTTGTTCGCCGAAGCTAGCCTCTACGATGGCGAAGCCCTGTTGAAGCAGCAAAGCGCCTTTGGCTACACCGTCGAGGATGTGGACATGATCATCCAAGACATGGCGGCCCAGGGCAAAGAGCCCACCTACTGTATGGGCGATGACATTCCCCTGGCGGTGCTGTCTGAGAAGCCCCACCTGCTCTACGACTACTTCAAGCAGCGCTTTGCCCAGGTGACGAACCCCGCCATCGACCCCCTGCGGGAGCGGTTGGTGATGTCTTTGACCACCCAACTGGGGGCCAGGGGCAACCTGCTGGACGAGAAGCCAGAATACGCTCGCCTGTTGAAGCTGGAAAGCCCGGTGATCAACGAAGTCGAACTGGCCCAAATTCACCAGTCCGGCTTTGATACCGCCACCCTGTCCACCCTTTACACCCTGGCCGCTGGCCCTGGGGATTTGGCCAAAGCGGTGGATGCCCTCTGTGAGCAGGCCGATCAAGCGGTGAAGGCTGGCAAAACCATCCTAGTGCTGAGTGATCGTGTAGACGCTAACGGCAACCCCACCACCCTCAGTGCTGATACCACCTACATTCCGCCCCTGCTGGCCGTCGGTGCCGTTCACCATCACCTGATTCGCAACGGTCTGCGGATGCACACCTCCCTGGTGGTCGATACCGCCCAGTGTTGGAGCACCCATCACTTCGCCTGCTTGATTGGCTATGGGGCCAGTGCCGTGTGCCCCTACCTAGCGCTGGAATCGGTGCGCCACTGGTGGTCGGACAGCCGCACCCAAAAGCTGATGGAAAGCGGCAAGCTGCCTGTGTCTACCCTCAACGGTGCCCAGGACAATTACCGTAAAGCGGTAGATGCGGGGCTGCTGAAGATCCTCTCCAAGATGGGGATTTCCCTGATTACCAGCTACCAGGGGGCGCAGATTTTCGAGGCCATCGGCATTGGCGAAGACCTGCTGGAACTGGCCTTCCGGGGCACCACCTCGCGGCTGGGGGGCTTGTCCATCGTGGACTTGGCCCAGGAGACCATGAGCCTTCACCAGCGGGCCTTCCCTGAAATGGCCAAGCGCCTGCAAAACATGGGCTTTGTGCAGTCTCGGCCCAGTGGCGAGTACCACATGAACAACCCGGCCATGACCAAGCTACTTCACAAGGCCGTGGCCAAACGCCAGTACGACCACTACGACCTGTACAAACAGCAGCTTGAGAACCGTCCCCTCACCGCCCTGCGCGACCTGCTGGATCTCCAGAGTGATCGTCAGCCCATTCCCCTCGATCAGGTGGAATCGGTGGAGTCGATTATGAAGCGGTTCTGCACCGGGGGTATGTCCCTAGGGGCGCTGTCCCGCGAGGCCCACGAGGTGCTGGCCATCGCCATGAACCGGATTGGCGGCAAGTCTAACTCCGGTGAGGGCGGCGAAGATCCGGTGCGTTTCAACGTGCTGAACGATGTGGACGGCGAGGGCAATTCCCCCACTTTCCCCCACCTGCGCGGTCTGAAAAACGGCGACACCGCCAGTTCTGCCATCAAACAGGTGGCCTCCGGTCGCTTTGGGGTGACGCCAGAATACCTGATGCACGCCCAGCAGATTGAGATCAAGCTGGCCCAGGGCGCAAAACCGGGCGAAGGCGGCCAACTCCCCGGCAAAAAGGTCAGCCCCTACATCGCCATGCTGCGCCGTTCCAAGCCGGGGGTATCGCTGATTTCCCCGCCGCCCCACCACGATATCTACTCCATCGAAGACCTGGCCCAGCTCATCTTTGACCTGCACCAGATCAACCCCAGGGCGGGCGTTTCCGTGAAGCTGGTATCTGAGGTGGGCATCGGCACCATTGCGGCGGGGGTGGCTAAGGCCAACGCCGACATTATCCAGGTCTCTGGCCACGATGGCGGCACAGGGGCCTCGCCACTCAGCTCCATCAAACACGCTGGGGTGCCCTGGGAACTGGGCCTGACCGAAGTCCACAAGGTGCTGCTGGACAACCAACTGCGCGACCGCGTTACCCTGCGCGTGGATGGCGGACTGAAGACGGGCTGGGATGTGGTCATGGGTGCCCTGATGGGGGCCGAGGAATTTGGCTTTGGCTCCATCGCCATGATTGCCGAGGGCTGCATTATGGCCCGCGTCTGCCACACCAACAACTGCCCCGTCGGCGTCGCCACCCAGAAGGAAGAACTTCGCAAGCGGTTCACGGGCATTCCCGAACACGTCGTCAACTTCTTCTACTACATTGCCGAAGAAGTGCGCTCTCTACTGGCGCGGCTGGGCTACGCCAACCTGGTGGATATCGTCGGTCGCTCTGACCTACTCAAGCCCCGTGACGGTGCGAAACCCGCCAAGACCCAGTCCCTTCATTTGGAGACCCTAATCAACCTGCCCGACGTGCGCCAAGACCGGAGCTGGCTCACCCATGAGGCCGTCCACAGCAACGGCCCCGTGCTGGATGACAATATCCTGGCCGATGCCGAGGTGCAGCAGGCGATCCAGAGCCAAGGCACCGTCGCCAGGTTCTACAAGGTGATTAACACCGACCGCACCGTGGGCGCACGGGTGGCGGGGGTAATCGCCGACAAATACGGCAATTCCGGCTTTGAGGGCCAACTCAACCTCACCTTTGAAGGCAGCGCTGGCCAAAGCTTTGGGGCGTTCAACCTGCCGGGGATGACCCTCACCCTGATCGGCGAGTCGAACGACTACCTGGGCAAGGGCCTCTCCGGCGGACGGATCGTCGTGCAGACG
>CAZWNR010000071.1:0-11848 GCA_964635665.1 uncultured bacterium
AAGCCTACCGCGAGGCCCAGTACGATGCCCTTCACCGCAAGGTAATGGTAGATTATGCCTACCCGGAGACCTCTCCAGGGGTGTGGGTGGGCGACAACACCTCCATTGACCCCACCGCCGAGCTGCATCCCCCGGTGATGATCGGCAAAAATTGCCGCATTGGGGCACGCACCGTGCTAGAACCGGGCACCGTGATCGGCGACAACGTCACCATCGGCAACGATGCGGATCTCAAGCGTCCGATCATCTGGAACGGGGCCATCGTGGGGGATGAGGTTCACCTGCGGGCCTGTAGCATTGCGCGAGGGGCGAGGGTAGATCGTCGTTCCCACGTCCTGGAGGGGGCGGTGATTGGGCCGCTGTCCACCGTCGGCGAAGAGGCCCAGATTAGCCCTGGGGTAAGGGTTTGGCCAAGCAAGCAAATTGAATCAGGGGCCACATTGAACATCAATTTGATTTGGGGCAACACAGCACAGCGCAATTTGTTTGGTCAGAGGGGTGTCTCGGGGCTGGCCAACATTGACATTACGCCGGAATTTGCCGTCAAACTGGGGGCCGCCTACGGTTCCACCCTCAAACCCGGATCCCACGTCACCGTCTCGCGGGATCAGCGCACTATCTCCCGCATGGTGTCTCGCTCGCTGATTGCGGGGCTAATGTCTGTGGGAGTGAACATCCAAAACCTAGAGGCCACTGCCATCCCCGTGGCCCGCAGCGTGATTGCCCAAATGTCTGTGGTAGGGGGCATCCATGTGCGGCTACACCCCGTCCGCCCCGACCATGTGCTGATCGAATTCTTCGACGAGCACGGCATCGACATCGCCAAGGGCAAGGAAAAGAAAATCGAAGGAGCTTACTTTAAAGAAGACCTGCGCCGTTCCGCCATCGACGAAATTGGCACCGTCACCACTCCGGCCCAAACCGTTTCCACCTACACGACGGCCTTTGAGAACCACCTTAATGTAGAAGCGGTGCTCAACAGTCAGGCCAAGGTCGTCATCGACTACGCCTACGCCGTTTCGGGTGCCGTACTGCCACAAATTTTGGGCAAGTTTGGCTGTGATGCCGTCGTGCTGAATGCCAGTCTGCGTCAGTCGCCCCTCTCTCCCGATGACCGAGAGGTGATGCTGGGCCAACTGGGTCAGGTAGTGCGGGCACTCCGGGCCACCTTTGGGGCACAGGTTTCTGCCAACGGGGAACAGTTGATTTTGGTGGACGAGATGGGCAGCCAAATTCGCGGCGAAACCCTCACAGCCCTAATGGCCCACATGATGCTGACCTGCCACCCCAGGGGCACCATCGTTGTTCCCGTGCAAGCCTCCGGGGCCGTAGAGTACATTGCCCGTCGCCACGGGGGTCAGGTGATTCGCACCAAGGCCAACCCCACCGCCCTGATGCAGGCCTGCCAGGCGAACCCCAACGTTGTCCTCGGCGGCAGCGGCGATATGGGCTTCATCTTCCCCGAACTGCACCCCGGCTTCGATGCCATGTTTTGCATCGCCAAGCTGATTGAAATGTTGAGTCTACAACACCATTCCCTGGGCCAAATTTGGTCAGACCTGCCCCGCATCACCCACCGCAGCCAAACCCTGCGCTGCCCCTGGACGGTGAAGGGTGCCCTGATGCGCTACCTCGTTGAAGAAACACCCCAGGATCGCCTAGAACTAATTGACGGGGTTAAAATTCTAGGAGACAACCCCGACGATTGGGTGCTAGTGCTGCCCGACGCCGGGGAACCCCTCGTCCATCTGGTGGGCAACAGCCAAAACCGAGACTGGCTCGACACCACCCTAGACAAGTACCATAACCAGGTGCAACAGTTTATTGACCAAGCCCAGGGGATGCCATCCCAGGCGATCTAAGCCGGGGTGTCCGTAGCCTGTCCAAGCCCATCTGGGCATCTGACTGGTCAGCACATTGGGCCTTTCAATCTGGGTATCTAAGGAGATCAGCCGATGAACAATTTTATGCTTTTGGCGGAAATCGTCCAAGCTCCTCAGCTCCGCTACACCTCGGATACCCAGACCCCCGTAGCCGAGTTCGTCGTGCAGTTTCCGGGGTTGCGGGAGGGCGACCCGGTGGGGCAAATGAAGGTGGTGGGCTGGGGTAACTTGGCTCAGGAAATTTCAGAAAACTACCAAGCCGGCCAACGGGTGCTGCTCGAAGGTCGCCTGGGCATGAACACCATCGAGCGCCCCGAAGGCTACAAAGAAAAGCAGGCCGAACTCACCGTCCAGCGCATTTACAACGCCGGAACCTTCGCCACCATGCCCATGGCTGCCCCCACCCCCCTCGGAACCAATACCGTCACCGATTCTGCTCCTCGCGCTGCGGCTCCACGACCTGCGGCAGCCACTCCTCGCCCCGTCAGCCCACCGCCCAGCCCCGTGGCCGATTCTGACCCCGGCATCAACTACGACGAAATTCCCTTTTAGGGTATAGATGTCAGCCCTGTTCTGCGAGATAGCGTCAATGACAACACGCGATGTCATACCTAGTGCGCTTGCTAAGGCTTGGGCAACCTGCGCCCGCTCCTCTGGCTGGAGTTGTTGAACCGCCTGAATCAGTTGCTCTAGCGTAATGGAGACGGCAATCATCGCTTTTCTGCCCTCAGGATTCTTCAATTGTAGAATTTCCGCCGATGCTATATCCAAATGCTGTAGGGGATCGGTTGTGTGAGAATGATCGGTGTAGCCTCACGTTGTTCTATGTCTACTCGTCCCGCCTCCATCGAGAAACTGGTCAGTCGGTTTCAGCAAACCGCCGACCCCAAACGCCGCTACGAGCAGTTGTTGTTTCTGGCCAAAAAGCTCGATCCGCTTCCGGAAGAGTGCAAAACCCCCGACAACAAGGTGCAGGGCTGTGTCTCCCAGGTGTTTGTGGTGGCCGACCTGGTGGATGGCAAGGTGCAGTACCAGGCGGATTCTGACGCCCAAATTACGAAGGGTCTCGTCGCCTTTTTAGTGCGCGGGCTCAACGGTTTGACTCCCCAAGAAATCGTTGACCTCAGCCCCGATTTTATCAAAGATACCCAGCTCGATGTCAGCCTTACCCCCTCGCGGGCCAACGGGTTCTACAACATCTTCAAAAAAATGCAGACCCTAGCGGCGGGGTTCCTCGCGGCGGCATCCCAAGCCTAGGTGAGTTGCCCACGCACACCGCTATGGTAAACACCAGCCACCCAACCCAGGGCGACACCATTGCCGCCATTGCCACCGCCATTGTGCCCCAGCAGGGCAGTGTGGGGATCGTGCGGCTGTCGGGGGCTACGGCGGTCGCCATTGCCAAGGTGTTGTTTCGCGCTCCGGGGCAGCAACCCTGGGAGAGCCACCGCATCCTCTACGGCTATGTGGAAGACCCCGCCACGGGGCAAACGGTGGATGAGGCCCTGCTAATGCTGATGTTGGCCCCCCGTTCCTACACCCGCGAAGATGTGGTGGAATTCCACTGCCACGGTGGGGTGATGGCGGTGCAGCAGGTGTTGCAGTTGTGTTTGAACCAGGGGGCGCGGCTGGCCCAGGCTGGGGAATTTACCCTACGAGCCTTTTTGAACGGACGGCTCGACCTCACCCAGGCGGAGGGGGTGGCGGATTTGGTGGCGGCACAATCCACCCTGGCGGCAAGGACGGCCCTGGCGGGGGTGCAGGGCAAACTGACCCAGCCCATCCGCGCCCTGCGTTCCCGCTGCTTGGATATTTTGGCGGAAGTGGAGGCCCGCATTGACTTTGAGGACGACCTGCCGCCCCTGGATGAAGCGTCTGTCCAGCAAAACCTGAGTGCAGTCCTCGATGAAGTCAGCGCTCTCCTAGCCACTGCAGAACAGGGGGAACGCCTGCGCATGGGGCTAAAGGTGGCGATTGTGGGACGGCCCAACGTGGGCAAATCTAGCCTGCTAAACGCCTGGAGCCGGACGGATCGCGCCATTGTCACCGACCTGCCGGGGACAACCCGCGATGTGGTGGAGTCGCACCTGGTGGTGGGCGGTATTCCGGTGCAGGTGTTGGATACGGCGGGCATCCGCGACGCCACTGACCAGGTGGAGAAAATCGGCATTGAGCGCTCCCGAAAAGCAGCCCAGGCAGCGGACTTGGTATTGCTCACCCTGGATGCCACGGCGGGCTGGACGGAGGCGGATCAGGCCCTCTACGATTTGGTGCAGGATCGACCTCTGATTGTGGTGATCAACAAACGGGACTTGGTGGATGAGGGCGTGATCCTTCCGCTACCCGATGCCCAGGTGCCCACGGTCTACACCGCCGCCGCCCAAAATCAGGGGATCGACGCACTGGAGAAGGCTATCCTCAAGGCCATCCACGCCGACCAGATCGCCCTCGGCAACCTAGAATTTACCCTCAACCAGCGCCAAGCCGCCGCCCTCACCGAGGCCCAGATTGCCCTGCATCAGGTGCAGCAGACCATCGCTGGGCAGTTCCCCCTAGACTTTTGGACGATTGACCTGCGTACCGCCATCCACGCCCTCGGCTCCATCACCGGGGACGAGATCACGGAATCCATGCTAGACGAGATTTTCAGTCGCTTTTGCATCGGCAAGTGAGGAGATCGGTGGGGTGTCCTTGGGGATTAACGGGTCTGCCTGGGCCGGAAGCCACAGGGTAAAGCAACTGCCTTGGCCGGGGGCAGATTGCACCGTGATCGCGCCACCGTGGAGGGTGGCCAACCGCTGGGCCAAATGCAGCCCTAGCCCATGGCCCGCCCGTCGATGCTCGCCCTGGCGAAACCATTGAAAGACGGCCTGTTGTTCCGCTTTTGTCATACCAATGCCTGTATCCTGCACCCGCACAGCAACCCAGGGGCCAGCATGTTTGGGGTTGGAGCGTAGCGGTTCTGGGGGCTCTGAGGTTTGCCCTAGGGTAATCTCAATGCCGCCTTGGTCGGTAAATTTGATGGCGTTGCCCACCAGGTTAGTCACAATCCGCCGCAGTTCTAGGGCGTCGCCCATCACCCTAGGAAAGCTCTCGTCTTTGGTTACTGGACTGTGGTTGCCCTCAGTCGTCGAAGGAATCGTTGACTCAACTCTCACCTGACAGGTTAACCCCTTGGCCACGGCTAGGGGATCAAGGGCTTGGACAACGGTCGTCACCAACTCCGGCAAGGGAACGGGAACTTTGGATAGGGTTTTCTGGCCAGCGTCGTGACGGTAAACCTCTAGTAGGGTGTTCACCATATTCAGCAGGTGATCGTTGCTGTCGATAATGCTGGCCATGGCCTCGCGAGCCTCGTCGGGCATAGGGCCAAAGGCATTGTTCTCACAAAGCTTCAGCATTCGGTTGGCGGCCACTAGGGGGGTACGCAAATCGTGGGTGAGACGGGCCACAAAGTCATCCCGCTGGCGCATCATGTGGGTTTGGGCGTCCATACTCCGCTTGAGCCGCAGCAGAGACCGCACCCTGGCCCGCAGTTCGTTCACATCCACAGGTTTGCGGATAAAATCATCCGCCCCCGCATCCAACCCCTGTACCAGGCTAGATTGGTCGTGGGCGGTAATCAGCAAGATAGGTATGTAGGGCAAAACCGGATTTTGACGAATGCGTTCCGTCACCGCATAGCCGTCTAGGTCGGGCATCATCACATCCAGCAGAATTAAATCCGGGGGCTGCTGCTGCACCTGGTCTAAGGCCGCCTGTCCACCATCGGCCAGCGTAATTCGGTAGGCAGGATCGTCCAGAATTGCTTCAATCAAAAATAGGTTATCTGGCGAATCATCGACCGCCAGAATACAAAAAGGATCCGATACCGATGCTGCGGCCATGGATCAACCCCATAGATAGACTAACAAGGGGGAAAATGACCTCGTCTGCCGTGCTTCTCCCCTGCCGATGTGTGCTTTCTTATTTAGGCCACAGTCTACCGAATTAGGCCTCTATCTATTGGTTGGATTCTGCCGATTGGCTAGAGGCTACTCGGCTTGGCCACTTTGGCGACCCAGTTCGTAGACCCCGCCAATGATGAAGGCGATAATCCCCAAACTTACGGCCCAACTGCCGCCCAAGCTCAAGGAAAGACCGTAGTGGGTCACGCCTCCCGCCGCCAAAAAGGGGACAACGCTCAGCAGAGAGGCGACTGCCATTTGGGCCTCGTGGCCTCGGTTAGCGGCGGGAGGGAATCGGGTTGACTGTTGAGGGTCAGCCTTGAGGGACTGAATCCAGCGGTGACAACCATCAATTACTCGGTCGGCCACGGGGGAAAACCCCAGGTACAACGCCAAGGCCCACAGTACTGTTCCAGCAATGGAGCCTAGGGAAAGGGGCAACATAGAACTCATCATCGCGCCTAACCCCACCCGTCGGAGGGGCCGCCGGGTCGATAGTCGGGCCGGGGGGGATTGCCAGAATCGGGTCGGTAGCGATCTTGGTAGTCGCTGCGGGTTTTAGGGCGACGGCGACGCAGGCGTTCATCGGCACGGGGAGCGCTGCTATAGGTCGATCCTTCGGAATAAATCGGGCCAACCGATCCCTCGGAATAGCCAGATTCATCTGGCCGTTCCCCAGGCCGTTCCCCAGGCCGTTCCCCAGGTCGTTCCCCAGACCGTTCCCCAGGCCGTTGATCGCCAAAGTCATCGGTGCGCGGAGGCATGCCCCCTCGGTCGTCGTAGCGGGGGGAGTAGGGATCTTGAGCATAACCAGAGGGCTGGGAGTAGGGCCGTCCGCCTTCATCGCGCCCCCCCAGCATAGGACGAGGCCGAGCGTAGGGATCTTCCAAGCCGTAGTCCCGTCGATCTAGTTCGGCCCGCATGTTGGCACGACTGTCGCCCCCATAGACTGGACGACTGGGGCGAGAGGGGGGCCGATAGCCGCCGCCCCCATAGCCATCGCGGCCATCGCCCTGGGGGGTAGGACGACCTTGGTAAGGTTCACGGGCATTGATATTTTGAATCAGGAGGGCCGTTAGCATCCCCACCATAATCATTTGCTGAAACGAGGGGATCAGTTCCATCGTCAGATGCCCCAGCAGGAACACCCCGGAAATCAGCATCAGAACGGCGTAGACCCGATCCGAATCGCGCCCATAACCTGGCCTAAAGCGTTCTAAAAAAAACAGCGCAACCGCGCCGAGAACCAAAAAAATACCAAGCAGCAGGGGAACAGGGGTACCAAAATTCACAGCGGATTCCTCGATAGGATGGCAATGCCAGGGCCAGAGGGCTCTCTAGGGCCAGAGCATATACCTGGGATGGGTCAAGAACAGCACCTGAGGATCCAGTTCAGCATTCACCTCAGGGATCGCCGTGCCGCTGGATAACCCTAGCGACAACCCCAGTCAGACCAATTCTAACGGACTTCCGGCGATTGTATTGATGCTGGGGCGACGGTTCCAGGGTAAATGGCCTGCCAAAGCCAGCGGCCCTGACGAGGATCTCGGCGGGGAATGGCCGCCAGCCTAGCGGCCATTCCTAGTCTATGAGTAGCCTTGGGAGGAATCATGGCCAGCAAAAAAGTCGGTCATGCGGATTGCATCACCGACCCTGAGTTCAGTAATGGTCATCCCAATCAACAGTGAGAGGGTTGACAATGGGCAATGGGCTAGCGATCCCCGGCTCCCAGACTACTGACGTTGAATTTTATCCCGCTGGCTCAGGAAGAGCAGGGCGAGGACGGCAGGTACCACAACGATGACGGCTCCAGCCAGGATGCTCAGCAGAAAATTCGCTAACGAAGGTGTCATAGGGTCTTTGTCCTGATAACGATTTAGACAAATTGTTACTCAATATTATTGATCAACTTTACATCGCCAACACAACCGCTAGGCTAGGATTCAGCCTCAATCGGCCCAACCCCTGGGGATTCTGAGGGTGGACGGCGGAATAGCGGTGTTTACAAAGCTTTAGAATAGGGACAGAATTCTAGAATTTTTAGGTGTGACTATGGCCATGTCAGCGGTGTTGAACTGGGGTGTGGGGCTGTTGCTGGCGCTGATGACCCTGCTATTTATTTTCCGCATCGTCCTCACCTGGTACCCCCAGGTAGACCTGACTAAGTTGCCGATCGCCCTTGTGGTGTGGCCCACAGAACCGCTGCTGGTCCCCGTGCGCAAGCTGGTGCCTCCCATTGGCGGCGTCGATATTTCCCCCGTGATTTGGGTCGGCATCATTACCCTGCTGCGGGAAATTTTGGTAGGACAACAGGGCTTGCTGCGAATGCTGGGCTAGGGACAGCCGATCCGGTGTAATCTAGGACGCCTCCTTAGACGCAATGGACGACTCAACCCCTTCCTTTCCAGCCTGTACCCTCGGGGGCACCCGGCGAGAGCGCCTACGCCGTCATTTAGATACCACCGATACCCTGGCGGGGCAAATCATAAATGGCGCGATTGTAGGGCTAATTTTCCTGTCTGCCGCTATTTTTGTCATCAAAACCTATCCGATCTCACCCGAACTAGATGACGGGTTAGATGTGTTGGATGGGCTGATTGTCCTGGCCTTTTCCCTGGAATACGGCCTGCGGTTATGGGTGGCCCCCAATCCCTGGCGCTATGCCTTCAGTTTCTATGGATTGCTCGATTTAGCCGCCATTTTACCCTCCTGGATTGGAGTGTTTGACATTCGCTTTTTGCGGTTCTTTCGGTCGCTGCGAATTCTGCGACTGGTGCGAATCTTCAATGATCGCCTCTGGTTTGGACAAGTTACCAGCGCCGAGAGCCTGATTCTGCTGCAAATTTTGTTTACCCTCGCAACCATTATTTTTATTTACTCGGGCCTTATTTTCCAGGTCGAGCATCCGCGCAATCCAGACGGCTTCAAAACCTTTGTAGACGCCCTTTATTTCGCGGTTGTCACCATGACCACCGTGGGTTACGGCGATGTTACCCCGATTTCTGAAGCGGGCCGAGGGCTAACGGTCGCCATGATTTTAACCGGGGTGGCTCTCATTCCCACCCAAGTGAGCCGCCTGATTCGACAATGGGCCAAAGTGACCAAATCGTTCCACCACCCCTGCCCCGGTTGCGGCTGGACAAGCCATGACGCCGACGCCCGCTTCTGTAAACGCTGCGGCACCGCGTTGTCGGATTAGGGATGAGAAACAGCTAATCGGGTGGCTGGTTGGGTTCTCCTGTTGGCCATAGCCCTTCATCTTCCGAGTCTTCGGCGGCTCGGGGTGTGGGGATATTTTCTGCGGCGTAGAGGGGTTGGGTGGGCACCAGTTCGAGCTGGCGAGGGCGGTTGGGCTGGGTCGATAGCTGACGGCGTTGGGAGATGGCCTCCTCGGTGGTTTCTTCCGCCACCACTTCGTAGAGGATAGCCTGTTTGTTGCCGCTGCCCCTACGAAGAATCCGCCCTAGGCGCTGCACATACTCGCGAGTGGATCCGCTACCCGAAAGCAAAATGGCGATGCGGGCATCGGGGACATCCACCCCTTCGTTCAAAACATGGCTGACCACCAGGGTAGGGTAGTCGCCCTGGCGAAAGGCTTGCAGGATGGCGTGGCGCTCCTTCACCGGGGTTTGGTGGGTGATGGCGGGAATTAAAAAGGTTTGGGAAATGCGGTACACCGTGGCGTTGTCGTTGGTGAAAATCAAGCTACGTTCCGGGTGGTGTTGGGCCAGGAGGTCTTCCAACACCCGCAGCTTGCCTTCGGTGCCGAGGGCAATGGTTTTGGCCTCCCGGTGGGCGAGCATGGCCCGTCGTCCGGCCTGGGATTGGGCACTGGCCCGCACAAACCGCTGCCAGCCCTGGGCGGAACTGAGCCAGATGTTGGCCTCCTGCAAAAAGCGGTTGCGCTGGGCGATCAGGTGATCGTAGCGGTGGCGCTCCTGGTTGGAGAGCTTCACCTTAATCGGCACAATCTCGAAGGGGGCAAGGGCTTGCCCCGACAGATCCGCCGCTGATTTCTCGTAGACCACAGGCCCCAATAGGTGGGCGAGATCTTCGTGGCGACCATCGGCCCGGTCGGGGGTGGCGGTGAGGCCTAGGCGGTAGGGGGCGATGGAATATTCCGCAATCACTCGGTTAAAGTCGCTGGGCAGGTGGTGGCACTCGTCGCAAATCAGTAGGGCGTATTGGTTGCCCAAGCTTTCGGCGTGGATGGCGGCACTGTCGTAGGTGGCGACCAAAATGGGGCTGCGATCCTTTGACCCACCCCCCAACAGCCCCACCTCCACATCGGGGAAAGCGGCCTCTAGGTGGGCATACCACTGGTGCATCAAATCCAGGGTGGGCACGGTGATCAGGGTGCTGCGGGGGGTGGCCTGCATCGCCATTTGGGCCAAGTAGGTCTTGCCAGAGGCCGTGGGCAGCACCACCACCCCTCGCCAACGGTTCCCGACCCAGGCCGCTAGGGCCTCCCGCTGGTGGGGGTAGGGCTCCATCGCCATTTTTGGGGCTAAATCTAACGGCTGAAAGGTTTGGGCCTGGTCATCAAAGGTCACCTGCTCCGCCCGCAGGGTTTCCACCAAGGCGCGGTACTGATGGGCCGGAATCCGGAACTTCTCTACCCGGTCATCCCAGTGGGCAAACTCCATCCAGCCCTTACCCCGGGGGGGCGGGTGCAAAATCAACGTGCCCCGGTCGTAGGTGAGGGTGGGGGTACGGCCCATTCGTTCATCGTTTGTCGTAGGGTGCTGCCCCCAACACGGGTGCAACGGAGGCTTTAGTGCGGCCTGGGGCAGGCCCAGAAACGGAAGACCCTAAACCCGGAAAGGCTCGGATTGGGGCGTAAATTCGATGGGCAGCACCGCTTCTACGTTTTCCTGGGGGTTGGGGATGATCACATGGGTGGTGACTTCGGCGTAGCCCGGACAGGCATTGGCCGCTTCTAGCCCTGCCGCAACGGCCCGGTTCACTTCGCCGATGGGGCCACGCACCGCCACAAACTGCCGCCCACTTTCGGAACGGTCGTATTTAGTTAACGTGACTCGGCCAGCCTTGACCATGGCATCGGCGGCGGCCAAAACCGCCGGAAAGGTTTGGGTTTCAATCACGCCAACCGCAATGGTCATCAGGGGTATCCTTGGTGGGTCAAAAGAACGCTACACCCACTATACCCTGAGGGCTAGACCTTAATACCGCTGGGTTCTCCGGGGGCGGCGATGATGCGATCACAGCCCGATTCGGGCTTGGCCCAGTCGTAGTGGCAGTCCTTAGGATCGCCCCAGCAAAGGGTGAGGTATAGCTCCGTGCGAGCCGCCGAGAGTTCCGCCCATTCACAGGCGGCGATCAGGTCGTTGACGTAATCGAGGGTGGTGGGTTGGGGGGGACGGCTGGCCAGCCACAGGTGAAGGTTAGGGATAGCCGCTCGCCAAAATTGAATAATGGCGGGCTTTGCGGCAGTAAGGGTGAGCTTATCGTCGGGAATGGCGATGAGCTGAGGATGCAACTCCGGCACCCGCAAACTTTGGCCCTGAAAATGGCAAGTATGCCACACCAAGCCAGAGACGCCATGCTGCCGCTGGTAGTCGTGGATCTGCGCCCGAAAATCTTGAATGGCAAAGACTTTACTGAGCTGATTGGCCCCCAACGCCTTGGCAATGACAGGGTTATCCAGCCGCTCATCGGAGGACAACACCACCCGTTCGCCCCGCCAGGTGGCCCGCAATTCTTCGTCGAGGAACGCCAGCAGTTGTTCGGTGGTGTAGGTCATGGTTGGCCTTTGCCGTAGGGGTGCCCGCTCAGCGATAGACCCATCCTAGCAAGGGGGCTAGGGCAATTTTGTGGCCCACTATAGTTTTACAGCCTCAGTAGATCGTAAACAGGCTCTTCGTGTCGTAAGGACTTTGTGATTCCTACCGTACCCAACCCACGCCTCTACAGCCTGGCCAGTCGCTCGGTTAACAGCTGGTAGAAAGCGGGGGCGTTGGGCGTCTCGATGACCGTAGCATTGGCGGGCCTGTCCTC
>CAZWNR010000072.1:0-9197 GCA_964635665.1 uncultured bacterium
CATTAAGGATTGCATGACCATTCTCCTCGCATCCTCTCTGGCGCACTTCACCCTATCGAACCCATCACCCACAATCCGTACCCTACAGCACAGCCAGCCGTTGGGGTTTGCCAGGAGTAGCACTCAGTTCGGTCAACTTTTAGTTAGCGTAGACCAGTAAGACCCGTAAGGGCTCGCCTTGGAATCCGAGGAAACGACAAAAAAAGCGGATGGACATGTCCACCCGCTTCCTTGCTAGCCGGAGCAAGCCCTAGGGCTAAGCTCTAAAGTCGGTCAACCTGGTCTTACTTACCTTCGGGTTCCGAGAACTCAGCATCAATCACATCGTCACCGCTGGAACCGCCCTCGGAGGTTCCGGCATCGGCGGCGCTGGCATCACCCCCGGCCTGTTGGTACAGGTTGGTGCTAATGCCGTAGAGGGTTTGCTGGAGCTGTTCGGTGAGGGACTTGATGCTGTCGAAGTTTTCGGCGGCAATGGCGTCCTTCAGTTCCTTGATCTGCTCTTCGGCCTTAGCTTTATCGGCGGCGGGTACTTTGTCGCCCATGTCGGCCAGTTGCTTCTCGGCCTGGTAGGCAAGGGAGTCGGCCTGGTTCTTCAGGTCGATACGTTCGCGGCGCTCTTTGTCGGCGGCGGCGTTGGCCTCGGCATCCTTGACCATTTTCTCCACGTCTCTTTCATCCAGGGTGGAGGCCCCAGTGATGGTGATGGTCTGCTCTTTGCCCGTCCCTTTATCTTTAGCGGTGACGTTCAGGATGCCGTTGGCGTCGATGTCGAAGGTCACTTCGATTTGGGGCACGCCACGGGGAGCCGGGGGAATGCCGGAGAGCTGGAAGGTTCCCAGACTCTTGTTGTCGGCGGCCATTTCCCGCTCGCCCTGGAGCACTTTGATTTCCACGTTAGTTTGGCCATCCTGGGCGGTGGAGAACACCTCGGATTTCTTGGTGGGGATGGTGGTGTTGCGGGTGATCAGCTTGGTCATCACGCCGCCTAGGGTTTCCACACCCAGAGACAGGGGAGTAACGTCGAGGAGCAGGATGTCCTTCACTTCCCCAGCCAGCACGCCACCTTGAATAGCGGCACCCACGGCCACCACTTCGTCGGGGTTCACGGTTTCGTTGGGCTCTTTGTCCAACGTCCGCTTCACCACTTCTTTGATGGCGGGAATCCGGGTGGAACCACCCACCAGCACCACTTCGTCAATGGCGCTCTTTTCTAGCTTGGCATCCTTCAGGGCTTGCTCCACGGGGATGCGGCAGCGGTCGATCAGGTCGGCGCAGAGTTCTTCAAACTTGGCGCGGGTGAGGGTCATTTCCAGGTGCTTGGGGCCGTCCTGGGTGGCGGTGATGAAGGGCAGGTTGATGTCGGCCTGGGTGACGCTGGATAGCTCGATTTTGGCCTTTTCAGCGGCTTCGGTGAGGCGCTGGAGGGCTTGCTTGTCCTTGCGCAGGTCGATACCTTCCATTTTCTGGAATTCGCCCGCCATGTAGTCCACGATTTTCTTGTCGAAGTCGTCGCCGCCCAGGTGGGTGTCGCCGCTGGTGGCCAGCACCTCAAACACGCCGTCGCCCACTTCCAGGATGGACACGTCGAAGGTACCGCCCCCAAGGTCAAACACCAGGATGGTTTCGTTGCTCTTGCGGTCTAGGCCGTAGGCCAGGGAAGCGGCGGTGGGTTCGTTGATGATCCGCAGCACTTCTAGACCAGCAATTTTCCCAGCATCCTTGGTGGCTTGGCGCTGGGAGTCGTTGAAGTAGGCGGGAACGGTAATCACCGCCTGGGTGACTTTTTCGCCGAGGTACTTACTGGCGTCGTCGGCCAGTTTCCGCAGCACCTGGGCCGAAATTTCTTCGGGGGCAAACTGCTGCCCCGCCTGGGGACAGTCAATTTTCACGTTGTTGCCCACGTTCAATACTTTGTAGGCCACTTCGGTAGACTCGTTGCCCACCTCGTCGTAGCGACGGCCGATAAAGCGCTTGACGGAATAAAAGGTATTTTCGGGGTTCATCACCGCCTGACGTTTGGCGATTTGGCCCACCAGGCGATCCCCATTTTTGGCATAGGCCACCACCGAGGGCGTGGTACGGAACCCTTCGGCGTTAGCAATGACGGTGGGTTTTCCCCCTTCCATAACGGCCACCACGGAGTTCGTGGTTCCTAGGTCAATTCCAACAACTTTTCCCATAGTTTTTTTGCTCCGGCTTAAGAACTATATCTATAGTGCGTGGTTCCCCGATTTCTCTAAAGGGGAGGATACCGAACCACCCAAGGCGGGGTTTGCGCCGCAGGAACAAGAGTTCCTAAGCCAGAGACCGTGAAAGGCCATGCCAGGGCGCTGGTCTGCCGCCGCTATGATGAAGGACAGCCAGAAGCATCGAGATCCCATGGAATTTAACCACCTACACCTCTATGTTGACGATTTAGCCCACTGGCGGGATCAGTTCGTTCGCCGCTGGGGCGGACAAGCCCAGGCCGTCCCTCCCTCGATAGCCGATCACACGGCCCTGATTTGCTTGGGGCGGGTGCCGCTGTTGCTGAGTGCGCCAAGAACCCCCCAGGACGCAATAGCCACCTATCTGCGCCAACACCCCCTTGGAGTGGGGGATATCGCCTTTTGGGTACCGGATTTAGACGCCGCCCTAGCCCACCTCACCGCCCACACTGATCCACCGCCCTCCCCCATGGTTGAGGATCCAATGGGAGGACGCTGGTGCCAGGTGCAGGGCTGGGGATCGTTGCGCCATACCCTGGTACAGTCGGCTCGTCCTATGGCCTGGGTGCCGGGGGTAGGCAACGTGGCCTTCCCAGAGGACTCGTCTACAGGCGACGCACCGTTCATCGACCACATTGACCATGGGGTGATCAACGTGCCCGTGGGGCAGCTTGCAGCGGCGGTAGATTGGTATGTGCAGCGGTTTGGCTTTCAGCCTCGGCAGGAGTTCACCATCGACACACCTTGGTCGGGCCTGCGCAGCCAGGTTTTGGCTCATCCCCACGGCGGGGCTACTCTGCCCATTAACGAACCCACCACCCCCAATTCCCAGGTGCAGGAATTCCTCCATTGGAATCGAGGCCCTGGGGTACAGCATGTAGCCCTCCACACTAGCGCCATCACCCAAACCGTCCAGCGTCTCAAAACCCTGGGCGTCACCTTCCTGGATGTGCCCGATGGCTACTACCAAGCCCTGGCCCAGCGCCCCGGCTATGGCGTCCAATCCCATGACGGCACCACTTCGCCTAGCACACCTAGGACAGTAAGCCCCGGCTATCCCTTTCACCCAATTCTCGACGAGCTGGTGCGCCTGAATATTCTGGTGGACTGGGACAGCCAAACCCCCCAAGCCAAGCTTTTGCAGACCTTTACCCAGCCAGTCTTTAACCAACCGACGCTGTTTTTTGAGATTATTCAGCGTCAGTCCGCTTGGGCGGGGGCACACCCGATCCTGGCCCAGGGGTTTGGGGAACGCAATTTTCAGGCCCTCTTTGAGGCCATTGAACAGGAGCAACGCAAACGGGGCAGTCTAGTCTAGGGAGAGCAAAGAAGCCTACCCCCAGGCTGGGGTATCTCACAATTTTCTGCTCCCGCTACAGGTTTATTGGCGGCGAGATCGCCGCCAGTTGAACCCGTTTTCGGCCCAGTCACGCCGCCAGGTGCCCGGTTGCCAACGCTGTTGTTGCCATTGAGCCACCATCTGCGCCAGGATTTCGCTGTGGCTATGGGGCAGGGCCGAGAGGCGTTCCCAGTGGTGAATGCGGAGGTCGTTTTGCATCATTGCGGCCACGGTTTGAATGAGATCACGAGCACACACACCCCAAATGTGCGCCCCCAAGAGTCGACCATCGCGATGCACCACCCAGCGACAGAGGCCCGTTGGATCGCCAGCCAAGTGGGGGGCTAGGGTATCGCCAAGGTAGACCTGAAGCACTGAGGCCTCGGAGCCAAACCAGCGCCGGGCTTGGGTGGCGGTCATGCCCACGCGCCCCAGGGCAGGCACCATGGGCAATACACAAGGTCGCTGGAACACCGTTAGGCGGCGATAGGGCCAGTACAGGGCATTGCGGACAGCGATGGGTACATCCTGAAAATCCGTGGCTGTGGCCCAATAGCCGCCGAGGGCAGGCCCACAGGCAAATACGCGGGGATGAACCGTACCCAGATGATCATCCACCGGAATGCCCTGCGGATTGGGCCTCAGGCCAAGGGCGGCTAGATTTAAGCCTGTTGCAACCGGGGTTTGGGCCGTACCCAGGATGAGCTGTTGGCCGGAAAGGGTGGTTTCATCCTCCAACGTCACCCAAAACTGACCGTCGTAGGCCACCGATGCAGGCCGCTGCCCCAGTCGCACATCCACCCCCGCCGCCCGCAAAAGCTGCTCCCCAAACAGCGACAAATCCGCATCCTCCGTGGGCAACAGCCGATCCCCTCGGCTCAGCAGCGTCACCGGACGCCCCAAGGCCGCTAGGCACTGCGCCAAGGCAATCGCCTGGGGGCTGCGGCCCAAAATGATGGCGCTTGCGGGCAGGTCATCCCAATCCGCCAGGTCATCCAGGATACGGTAGGGGGTGTCGGCCAAGCCCGGAATGGCAGGCACTGTGGTTTGCGTAGGCGGACACAGCACATAGCCCCTGGCCCGCAGACTCCGATCCACCGTGGTAAACGCCAGCCGAGGCTTGGGGCTAAATTGGCCCAAGGCCAGGATCACATCCACCCCCATAGCCGCCAGGGCCGCAGGGGATAGGGGCGCGAGATCTAGCTCTGTGGCCAGGGCCATACGCCGCCGCAGGTTGGCCCAACCTGGCCCGCTGAAGTCTTTCTGGGGAGCGTCTCCCCCCGGAAGAGCCTCTACGCCACTGAGACCGAAACCCGGCCCCGCTGCCTGGGCCAGCAGGTCAATGCCCACCTGGGCACCCACCCTTCGCTCCACCGATCCCGGCGGTTCCACCAGCACCACCCTGGCCCCCTCCCGCACCGCCAAGGCCGCTGCTCGCCGCCCCTGCACCGTCCCTCCCACGATTAACAGGTCATAATCAACGCCCATAGCCCCCCTACCACCAACGTCCTAGGGTGATTATTCCAGGTTTCCAAGATTTGGTTCACCCCGCACCAACTTACGAAACTTGCTTGTTGCTAAACTAAAACCGTTAATCCTCGGCCCTCAGCCCTAGTTGGCCCTCACTCCCAAGTCCCTCGGCCTCACCCCCAACCCCTCTCCCATTGGGCAAGGAGAGCCAGCCAATCCCCAACAACCAATAACCCATCCCCTCCATGCCCACCATTGACTACCTTCGCATCAGCCTGCTCGACCGCTGCAACTTCCAGTGCACCTACTGTATGCCGGAGGGCATCGACCTTCAGTATGTGCAGCAGCAGGACTGGCTAACCCGTGGGGAACTGCGGCGGTTGCTCACTGAAATCTTTATGCCGCTGGGGTTTTCGCGGTTTCGGCTGACTGGGGGAGAACCGCTGCTACGGCCCGATGTGGTGGATATTGTGCGCGACATCGCCCACCTGCCTGGCACCCAGGATTTGGCCATGACCACCAACGCCTTTTTGTTGAGCAACCTGGCCCAAGACCTGTGGGATGCGGGGCTGCGGCGCATCAACATCAGCCTCGATTCCCTAGACCCGGCGGTGTTTCAGCAGATTGTGGGGGGGCGGGGGCGATCCCGCTGGCCGGAGGTGTGGGCGGGCATCCAGGCGGCGCATCAAGTGGGCTTTTCACCGTTGAAGCTGAATGTGGTGGTGATTCCCGGCGTCAACGACCACGAGGTGCTGGATTTAGCTTCCCTCACGCTGGATCGGCGGTGGCATGTGCGATTCATTGAGTTCATGCCCATCGGCAATGATGATCTATTCAAAAATCGGGGCTGGGTCGATTCTGAAACCCTGCGCCAGCGTATTCGTCAACGGTGGGGCCTCACAGAGGGGCAAGTGCAGGGCAATGGGCCTGCGGATGTGTTTCAAATTCCCGGAGCGCTGGGAACCGTGGGCTTCATTAGTCAAATGTCGGAATGCTTCTGCGACCGCTGCAACCGAATGCGCCTGTCCGCCGATGGTTGGCTGCGCCCCTGCCTGCTCAACGAAACCGGGCAGATTGACCTCAAAACGCCCCTGCGCCAAGGCAAATCCTTGGATAACCTGCGGTCACAAGTGGCGGAACTGCTAGGGGCCAAGCCCGACATCAACTACAAAATGCGCGAATCCGGCGTCACCGGAGCCTATAGCCGCACCATGTCGCAAATTGGCGGCTAGGTCTCGGTACATAGCCGCACCTGAAAGGGATCGGGGTATTGCCCTGGATCTTGGCGCATTGCCACGTCCAGGAGCGATTGGGGTGTTGCCTGGTCTATGGGTTGCCGCAGATGCACCCTACGCCTTGTCCGCCGTTGGTAGGGATGTAGGTGAAGCATGGGTGGGGGCAACCGAACCAACATTCGCATTACCACCACAAAATCGGAATTGCAACTTGTCTTTACATTCTGTAACTATTGCGTTACATTAGTACACATACAAGGCAAGTGCACCTTCGCCATCGTGCAAATCTCGGTTCATCGGCGGTGCCTTTGCCCATGAACATTAACCTTCTAGGAGGTCTTCTATGTTTGCCATTCTGATTTCTCTGTTTGTCGTCGGTTGGGTTGCTGTGGCTCTTATCGGCACCCAAGCCTACTTCCGGGGCGAGCAAACCAAGCCCATCCACGAGCGCAACTGGAACTCTAAATCCTTCGAGCAACTGGCCCAGAGCGTGACCGGCCAAGCCACGGATTTCTCCGACCGCGTTCCCGCCTACTCTGGCGATGCCTTCTCCAGCGGCAACCTGAGCTAGGTCTAGCAGCCTATTCGTCCGACCACATCTAGGCGTCTGGCAAGGCCTAGGTTTCAATTCAACTCTCCTCTTTCTCTAGGGATTATCTCCCAACAGTGAATGAACGACCCAGCATAGCTGGGTCTTTTTTTGTGGTTCACTTTTGATACTAAATCCGGCTTGTGCAGACCTAGGATTAGCGGGCGAGGAGACTTCACCCCTACGGTTTGTCGAGTCGAAAATCGAGGTTTTCTAACTCGAATTTGGTATTAGAGTAGTCCAATTAATAAATCTTCCAAACTGGCCCACCCTACGGGAATCAAGCTACATCCCCCAGCCCCTTCTCCCTAGGGAGCCAGATTCAGAACCCCTCTCCCTGGGGGAGAGGGGCAGGGGTGAGGGCAGATGGTTATAGCAAATGGATAGTTATTTTCATGGAGTACTCCTAGGCTTCCCGCTCTACCAAAATGACGTTTTCGGTGATGCTTTCAAAGGTGTCGTCGTGGCTAATGACAAACAGTTGTTTGAAAGACTTGATCCGGCTGATGGCTTCCGCAAGCCCCTGGCGGCGAGGTTTATCCATGTTGGTGGTGGGTTCATCAAAAAAGGCGATGTCGATGTCGGCCAGCACCTTTAGCAGAGCAAGGCGCACGGCCAGGGCGGCACACATTTGTTCGCCACCAGAGAGGTTCACAAACCGCCGCTGATTGGGGCCATCTTGCACCACAATGTCGTAGTCGCGAGTCCATTCCAGAGCCACATCGGGGCGGTTTAAGAGTTCTCGAAACAGCCGATCCGCCTGGACAGAAATGCTGCGAACGTACTGCTCGGTGATGCGGGGGCCAGCTTCGTTGTAGGCTTTGCGGGCAAAGTTCACAAAGCGCTTGATTTTTTCCTTGGCTTTCAGTGCTTCCTGGGCGGCATCGCGTTTTGCGGCCAGGGTGGCGAGGCCCACCAGTTGTTGATCCAAGTCCGCGAGGCGCTGACGCTGCTGGGGCAGACTACCCGCCAGTTGGTCGGCCTCGGTTTTGAGGGTGGCGTAGCGGGTTTCCAGGGCTTCGGCCTGGGCGGGGTCGTAGGTGGCGATGGCTTCGGCGTAGCGGGTTTCGAGGTCGAGGCGCTGGGCTTCGAGCTGTTCCAAATCGGTTTCGGTAGTGCCCAGATCTCGCTTCAGGGCAGCGCACTGGTTGGCCTGGTCGCGGTTGCGGAGATATTGCTCGTAGGGGGCTTGGTAGGTGCTGCGTTGAGCTTGCTGGGCGGCAATATCGGATTCTAGGGACTGAAACGCCTCCAGTTGCGCGGTGAGGTCAGCCATCTGCTGAGTCATGTCCTGCTGCTGGGCGGCAATCTGGGCGCAGGTTTGTTCCACCTTGGCCCGGTCTTGCAGGGTGCGCTGCAAAATAGCCTGCTTCTGGCGGGGGTGGCCGAGGGCTTCTAGATCCTGAGCGAGATTTTGCAGCGCAGTGTCTACCGTGGCCCGTTGTTCCAATTGCTGGGTGAGGGCGGCGATCTGCTCCGCCAGGGCCGTCTGTTCCCGCTGGAATTGATCCACCTGGGTTTTAAGGACTTCCTCCTGATCCAGTTCGGCCCGCCAACCGTAGCGCTTTTGCAGGTCGCTGGTTAACCCTTTTAGGCTGACCTGAAGGCTGGCTTCGTCGGTTTGGTCGGCCAAATCCCGCAGAATGCTATCCAGGGCAGACAGCAGGTCGCCATGGAGATCTGAAGCGTTTTGTAGAGCCGTTTGCAGCTTTTGGACGGTTTCTCCAGAAATCAGCGGCACACTGCGAATCAAGGTCTCAAATTCCGCCAAAATATCTTGAATATCCACCGCCTGGGCCTGTTGCTGTTGGCGGCTGTGGGTGACGAGGGTTTGAATATCGGCCTCAAACTGGCGGGCGGCGGCGAGGCGGCTAAGCTGCTGTTGCAGGCGATCCCGCTGTTCCTCTAGCTTGGCAATTTCCTGAACCGCAGGCCGAAGCTGGGCCAGTCGTGTCTGGGCTTGGGCCACCTGACGCTGTTGCTGTTCCAAGCGCTGTTGTTGCTGCTGAAGCCCCTGAATCTGCGCCTCCACCGCCTGAAGCTGATCCCGCTGGGCCTGGGAGTCTCGCTGTTGGGCTTCGATCTGCTCCTGCTGGGCCACCAGGGGCTTTAGGGCTTCCAACTCACGGGCGGTTTGTTCCAGGGCTTCGATCTGGGTTTGCCAGCGGGCCAGTTCCGCCTGTTTTTGGCCGTAGGTGGTTTGCAGGGTTTGGTAGCGGCGTTGCAGGGTTTGGCGCTGACCTTGGCGCTGGTTCAGTTCCGCCAGGGCTTTTTCGGCGGCCTGGTAACCCTCATAGGCCGCACGATTGGCCGTACAAATCTCCACGGCCTGCTGGGCCTGCTGCACCAATCCC
>CAZWNR010000072.1:9297-11846 GCA_964635665.1 uncultured bacterium
CGCAGGGTATTCATTTGTTTGTAGGCCTGCTTATACTCCTCCACCTTAAGGATGGCGTCGAATACGGCCTTGCGCTGCTCAGGGGTTTGTAAAAAGTCTGCCGTAAAGGTGCCTTGAGGGACGCCCACCGTGCGCGCAAATAATTGAGGCAGGTTGGTCGTCGGACTCACCCCCAAATGCTGCCGCAGCCAGGGCAACACCTCATCCTTAATACGCGTGTAGGGCAACCGCTCATCCCGCTGGGGGTCGAACAGAAGGTAACCCTTTTGGGTGCAGCGCTGCACCGAGTAGGCGCGGCTGTCGAAGTTGGAAATGAAGGACACCGTGACCTGGGCGCTGTTGCTGCCGTTGCGAATTAGGTCTTCCTTGGCATAGTCGCCCTGGTAGTTGAACAATACCCAGGCAATCGCCTCCAAAATGCTGGTTTTTCCAGCCCCATTTTCGCCACAGATAGCATTAGTGCCCGGTTGAAACTCAAAGAGCCGATCTTGATGAGCTTTGAAATTTTGAAGGCTGACGGACAAAATCTGCATGGAGCTATCCCAGGGCTGAAGCCACGTTTCCTAGGAGTTGAATGGATTTAGGAGTCGAATGGATTGCGAGCCGCTAATACATCCCACACTAATCTATCCCACATTAATAGCTACTTCTTAGGCGGTTTTTCGTGCGAGAACTCAATTGTTGGTCAATGATATCTCGATCCCGTGAGCCCCAAACACTCATACGCTTTTGAGCTTGATTGATCTGGTGATTATCGGAAAGTCGGTTAATTAGATCCGCTTCGTAGGATCGCTGGCGGGAACTCATGCGTGATTTTCCCATGGTGATATCTACCTGTGGTGAGGAACAACGACCTGGAACTGCCCCTAGAACACCAGTGTAAATCCCAGGATTTGGGAAGGGTGCTGTGCTGGTCGTTGTTGGTAATCCAATGACCCTGGGGTCAGCCTCGACACCAAGGATTTAGGGACATGATTTAACTGTAGGCGGCAATCATGGTTTCTGGGCATTTCCCTACATAAGTTTGCAGAGCACTAGGGGGCGAGGTTCCCACGGACGAGGTTTCCTCGCCCCTACGGTTTGGTCATCATGGTTGGTGTCATCACCCTTGCCTAGCGGTCGCCGCTGGGGCAGGGGCGATTCTGCGGGTCGTCATCCATCACTCAATGGGTGATCATCACGGATTTTCTAGAAGAGATTCCGATATTTTTTATACCTTTCTAGATACCCGTATCGAGGGCTTCGATCAGCTTTTCGAGGTAGAGCACGACCATATTGCACTGATCCCCAGGCATAGAACTACGCACCTCTTCCTTCAACAATTTGTAGGCCACTACACAGGCATCTTGGCGGTGGAAGGCGCGAATGATGTTCTGCATCCACACCAAATACTCTTCCATGAAGCCGTCTTCATCCCGCAGTAACAGCCCCTTGGCGATGTATTCCAGGGTATACATCATATCCCGTTGGCACTGCGCTCCATGCTCCTGCACCACCTGCCGATGGGGGGTTTGAATCAGCCGTCGTAGGGCATTAATGACCAGCTCCTTGCTGTGCTCCTTGAGGTACAGATAGCCCGTGATTCGAGCCTGAAAAGCTTCTGCAATTTCGTTGAAGGGGCGTAGTTCTTGGTCGTTCAGGTAGCGACCATCAGATTTTTGAATAGCCTCAAGGAGTGCGTTGTTCATGGGATGTTAAGGGCGCGTCCGCAACCCTGGCCTCTACATTCTTCAATGTTCCCAAGGGACAGCGTGTAACTTGTGATACCTAAATAATTCTTCACTGAGACAGCAGTAGGCCTTGGCCAGGGGTTGGGGGGGCAAGGGTCAGAACCCAGGCTAGGACGTCTTTAGAGCGCAGGGTAGGGACAGAGAGCGGGTGAGGTAATCGTAACAATGGGTTAAGTAATGGGTGGCGGCGGGGGCGGGCAGGGGTTTGCCCAGGAGGTATCCCTGCATGGCGAGGCAGTGGTAATGGCTGAGGTGGACCATTTGCTCTAGGGTTTCTACCCCCTCTGCGACCACGCTGAGGCCCAGCCCTTGGGCCATGGCGGTGATAGCCTGCACCATCGCTTGGTCAGCGGCGTTGGTGGGCAGATCTTTGACAAAGGCACGGTCGATTTTGAGGCCGTTGAGGGGCAGTTGTTTTAGATAGCTCAAGCAGGAATAGCCGGTACCGAAGTCGTCCATGGAAATGCGCACCCCCAATTGCCGCAGGGCCTGCAATCGGCGAATCGAGGCGTCAACGTCGGTCATGGCTACGGTTTCGGTAATCTCTAGCTCCAAATCCCGGGCGGGCAGCCCCGTTTCTGCCAGCACCGTGGCCACAAAGGAGACCAAGTCAGGATGCTGAAGCTGTCTTGCCGAAAGGTTGACGGCAATGCGTAGGGGGCGACCTAGCTGCTGTCGCCAGACCATCACTTGGCGACAGGCGGTTTGCAGCACCCATTCCCCGATGGGAATAATCAGCCCGGTTTCCTCGGCTAGGGGAATGAAGGCGGGGGGGGTGACCAGGCCTAGGTTGGGGTGCTGCCAGCGCAGCAGGGCCTC
>CAZWNR010000073.1:0-11714 GCA_964635665.1 uncultured bacterium
ACTGTAGATCGAGAAGCCAGCGGGAGCCACCGCCGGATCGAGATCCACCCGCTTGATGTGGTCGGGGTAGAGGTACTGGGTGAGGGCCACTTCGCTGGGGGTGGCGTGGGATCCTTCCTGGTCGCCATAGAATTCCTTGGCCAGGGTATAAACAGAACGGCACATATACCAATTGGCCACGGCACAGCGCACCTCGCTGGCCTGGGGCACCTGGGCTTCGGCCAGGGCGGCATAGGTTTCGGAAAAGGCCGCCTTGAGGGTGGCCACATTGCCCCCGTGGCCGTTGATGAAAAAGAATCGGGTAAACCCGTAGCGCACCAGGGGCTTGAGGTAATCCTGTACTAGGGCAATCAGGGTGCTGGGGCGCAGGCTCATGCTGCCGGGAAACCCCGTGTGGTGGAGGGCCATACCGACGTTAATGGTGGGGCCAACCAGGGCTTCGGTGGCCTCTCCCACCCCCTTCGCCACCGCCTCGGCACAGATCGCATCGGTGCCAATCAGGCCATTGGGGCCATGCTGTTCGGTGGAGCCAATGGGCAGGATAATGCCCTGGGAACGGGTGAGGTAGGCCTCGACTTCGGGCCAGGTACAGAGATGGAGCAGCATAGGCGACGGAGGAAGAGCAACATCAAATACCAAGGTACAGGGTTAAGATTCGCTAGAATGAACCACTACGGGCCGCGAACTTGGCCAATGAAGCGTTGATGTTACCGATACTAGGAGACGCGACATGCTACATCGCAAGATCTATCAACTCTGTTGTGATGGTCAGGAAGTGTCGATTTATCTACGGGATCAACAGCGTTGGATAGAGCGGGCGCGAATTCTAGACATTGAGGGCGATCTCGTTACCCTACGCTACGAAACGGAAGATGAGGACGAAATTTGCTCCTGGGAAGAAATTATTCGCCTAGAAAGTATTGGCACCGTCGCCAAGCGGCTGGCCACCGTTCCCCGTGGCAATGTGGAACTGGCCATCGCCGATGAGTATCCTGAGGCGGAGCAAATTAGCGATCCCTTCCCAGAGGCCAACATGGACTAACCACCGTCCGCCGCGCCCACCCACCGTTCTACTACCCATCGTTCTACCGAACGCCAACGCTTGCGCTGACGCTATGGCTCTAATCCACGGGGCCGCTGGGGTCTGAGAAGGTGTTGATGTAGCCTCCCCCCGTGTAGGTGCCCGGTGGCCGAGGGGCTGAGAAGGGCGCGGGTTCTGGGATCCCGGCGGGTTGGGTGTAGGTACTGAGGCCGGAGGAGGGGGGCAACGTATTGCCACCGGGGCCAGGGACGGTCACGGATCCAGATGATGCGGGGTTGGGGCTGAGGTTAAGCGGAGGAGCTAAAGGCAGCCCTGGGGTAGCCGGAACGCTGGGAAGTCCCTGTCTAGAGGTTGTACCTAAGCTGGGCGGCAGCGCATAGCCTGTGGTACCGGGGGGCGGCGACATTTCCGGTGTCGTGCGAATAAAGGGTTGGTTCACCCCTGGAACATTGCCTTCCACCACCCAGGGGGGCGGCGTCAGCCCTGTCGTAGTTGTGGGGGTGGTTGCGCGAGGCTCGCTGGCGGATGCGGCTGAGGGGGAGTCTTCTGCCTCCGGGGAAGACGGATTCTCTGCATCGGAGGCAGCGGATGCAGAGGGGGCCAGGAACCGCTGGAGGGGGCTGAGGGGGGCCGTTCTGGCTAGGGATAGGCGATCAGGGCTGGGAGACTCGGTAGCGGAGGGATCGTCGAGGGTAGCAAGGGACCCTACCCGAAATTGGGTGCGTTCTAGGTAGGCGGCGAAGGGGCTAGCCCCGTCCGCTGACGGCGTAGCCTCCACGGCGGTGGGGCTCGGCTGGGCCAGACCAGCGAGGTTTTCTGGCTGTTGGGCCGCGTTGGGAACCTCCGCTAGGGTGTTAGCCGTGAGCGGTTGGAGCTGGTTGAGCAGCAGGGCTAGGTTGTCCACTTCTGCTAAATCCGCCAGTTCGGCCTGGGACAACTCCGATAGTTCAGCCTCCGCCGAACGCGCTCGATCCGCTTCGTCTAGCGTGAAGCCCTGGAGCCATTCAGGATGGTTAAGGTATTGATGCCCAACTAGGCCCAGTATGAGAAACCCCAGGGCCGTGGCCCACACCCGTCGTCGCCGAAAAACCCGCAGGCGCACAAGCCAATAGTGGAGGGGAGTTGGAACGGCCATGGTACATTCCTGAATATGCCAGTCTTCGCCCTGGAACCTGGGGTGGACTATCGAGGTTGCTTTTTCACAAACCGCAACCATGCCTCTCTATTCCCTTGTCCCCGGTACTACTATCATAGCGAGGGCAACCTGCCCTCCGCCCGTCCTTGGGGCTGTTTGGGGTAGCGGTCAAGACTTTTGGTGCTTGCCCGGATCCGCTGCCCTGAGAACAGTCCTCGCCTGATCCCTTTGTTAGGTAGTTACCATGCCAAGTACGCTGGCTTTATTAGCCCACCCCGCCCAAGTCAGCCCCTTAGTAGACTGGCTGCTGCACAACCCCCAAGTTCTGCATCACTTTGATCTGCTGACCACGCCGGAGATTATGACCACTCTAGGGCAGCGGTGGGGAGTCGCTAAGTCTACCTTGACCGCCATTCCCAATATCGAGGCTGGGGGTGATATCGTCTTGGCCAACCAAATTTTGGCGGGGGAGGTGGCCGGGGTGTTTTTCTTAGCCGATCCCCAGTCCATGGCGACGGCTTCCCCCAATTTTCCCTTGGTATTGCGGGCCTGCCAAATTCAGGATATTCCCATCGCCTGCACCGAGGCTTCGGCCAGGTTGATGCTGCGCGGCTTGGCCCAAAGCCCCGTGGCCTATATGATCTTCAATCCAGTGGCGGGGCAAGGCAATCCCAATATCGACCTCGCCACCATTCGTGAGCTGCTGGAACCGCAGATCCTGGTCAACGTGATCATGACCCAGCCCAATATCGATCCAGCGGATCAGGCGCGGGAGATTATCGCCAATATTCAGTCGAAGCAAGAAAACGACATTGGCCAAAGCTTCATTATTGCCTCCGGGGGCGATGGCACCGTTTCCGCCGTGGCTGGGGCCACCATTGGTACGGGCATCCCCCTGGGTATTATTCCTCGCGGTACCGCCAACGCCTTTTCCGTGGGCCTAGGCATTCCCACCAACCTACGGGCCGCCTGTGCCACGATTCTGGCGGGAAATACCCATGTGGTGGATGCCGCCCGCTGCAACGATACCCCGATGATTCTGCTGGCGGGGCTGGGCTTTGAGGCGGGCATGGTAGACAAGGCCAGCCGCGAACTGAAGAACGAACTGGGCAACTTGGCCTACCTGCTAGCGGGGGTAAAGCAACTGGCCACCGCCCAACCCTTCACCGCCACCGTGGAGTTTGAGGGCCAAGTCACCCAGTTCACCACCACCGCCATCACCATTGCCAACGTGGCCCCACCCACTTCGGTTTTGGCCCAGGGGCTAGGGCGGGTGATTCCCGACGATGGCCTCATGGAGGTGACCATCGCTACCGGACAAACCCGTCTGCAAAACCTCACGGCTTTGATGTCCCTGGCGGCCTCGGCCACGCGGGGCAACCCCAACCAACGAGAAGACATCCTTGGTTTCCGTACCCCCAAACTCAAAATCACCACCGACCCACCGCAACGCCTGGTGATCGATGGCGAAATGGTGGAAGCCAACCCCGTCGAGTTTGAGTGCATCCCCGATGGCCTGACTATCTTTGCGCCCTTGCCCACGGTTTAGTCTTCCTGGCTGACTGAATCCCAGGGGCCTGTCCTGAATAGCCAAGTGGGAGGATCAACTCGCCAGAGTCCCCTGGGATCTAGCTATAGGTGTCTGCCTACAGCCGATGGCGACGAAACACCTCCACCGCCGCCCGGTGCAGCAGGGAATGGCGATAAATCAGGTCATCCATGGAGTCGCCATAGCCGCCGCCGATGACGCAGGCCACCGGATAGCCAGCGGCCACACAGGTCTCCAGCACCCAATGATCCCGCTCATACAGTCCGGTATTGCTGAGGGCTAGCTTGCCCAGGCGATCTTCGCGGTGGGGGTCGGCTCCGGCATCGTAAAGCACCAGGTCGGGCTGCACCTGGGCCAGCAGATCGGGCACGTACTGGGCCAGGGTGCGAAGATAGGCGTCGTCTTCCATCCCCACGGGTAGGGGCACATCCAGGTCGCTGGTTTGCTTGCGGGCCGGAAAGTTGGCGTCGCAGTGCATGGAAAAGGTAAACACGCTGGGGTCATCGCGGAAAATCCAGGCGGTGCCATCCCCCTGGTGTACGTCCAAATCCAGAATCAGCACCCGTCGCACCCGCCCCTGCTGTTGAAGGACGCGGGTGGCAATGGCGAGGTCATTAAAAATGCAAAACCCCGCCCCATAGTCAGGGAAGGCGTGGTGGGTGCCGCCAGCGGTGTTGCAGGCCAAACCCCGGCTAAGGGCTAGTTTGGCGGTGAGAATGGTGCCTCCTACCGCTGTACAGGTGCGCTTCACCAGGGCCGCGCTCCAGGGCAGGCCGATGCGCCGTTGTAGCTTGGGGTCTAGGGTGCCCTGCTGGTAAGCCTGCACGTAGTCGGGCCGATGCACCAGTTCCAGCCAGTCTAGGCTAGGGGCACCGGGTTGGTAGAGTTGGTCGGCGGTGATCACCCCATCCTTCAGTAACCGATCCTTCAGCAGGGCAAACTTCGGCATGGGAAACCGATGGCCCATCGGCAGCGGTGCCACATAGTCGGGATGGAAAATAACTGGAAGATTGCTCAAGGTTGGTCGAGTAATGCTCGTCGAATAACGCCCCATCAGCGATCATGGCAGCGGAAATCCTATCCCGCAAGGAGGATTTTTCTGCGACCAGTGATAAAGTCGGAAACCACGGGGTTAGGACAACAATGACTTATACCAAATCCGAATTCTATAACCCTGACTGCCAAAGAACAGAGTCGTAGGGCGCGGCACAGCCTACGCGGCTCTACCCTACCTGTCCACGCCCTGATCACCTGGATGAGCCGCAATGCACCGCTGAGGAATTGGGGTCAACCAGGCCGGATTTAGTATCAGAGGCTATGTAGCCTCATTCTCGCGAAGGCAGGAACCCAACGGCAGGACAACCTCGCCCCGACGCACCTAAATTAGCCTTGCCCCTACGGCCCTACATTAGAGAAGACAGGGAACGTCGCTGCCGCAGATCGAGGGTATGGGCCAAGCTGTCCTCTGTCCAATCTAGGGGATGGGCTTCCTCCTGGGGTAGCACCTCGGTGGGGTGGGTGGGGGCGTTGTGCGGTGGGAGCGTGGAGGGCTGGGCCGCTAGGGGCTGAGGCGCTATGGGAGGACGGGCCGTTTTGCCGTTGCTCCGTTGGCCTTCCTCGGGATGCCCTGGCCTTGGCCGTCCTTGTTGGGGCAATTGGGATTGGGGGGCAAAAACAGCGTTAGTCAGGGAATGATCTTGCGGTGTATCGGCCCTGTTGTCATCGAAAAGATCGGGTTCCGACTCAGTTTCAGCCAAGGACAGGGGCAAGGTATCCCTCACCGCTTGGGCACCTTTCACAATCACCGCATCCCGGTCTGGGGAATAGGGTTGCAGCCGCTTTGGCCCTGTGGGTGCCTTAGCCTTAACCTTGGGCTTCACGCGGCGCACCCGACGTTTGGGCCGCTGGCGAGCTGCCGCCTTGGCTTGTTGGCTAATCACTAAACTGCCAAGGGCACAGAGCCCTACTAAACTGCTCAGCCCCCAGAAGGTTATCTTTCGCCCTGGGCGAGAGGGGGCGGCACTGTTGTCCTCTGCGCCGGCCTCGGAGGGGGAAGCCGACTGACCACTCGCCGCCTCGGGGACTATGGCTTGGGATTGTACCCGATGGGCCTGGGTGCCCTTGCCCGGATCGGCAAACAGGAGCCGATGGGCCGCTAACGCCGACACACAGATCATCACCAGCCACAAACTGCCCAGCAGTAACAGCGGACGCTGGGTGATCAGGCTAGCCCAAAATTGGCGCGAGTGAGGAATTGGCGCTTGGGTTGCAGAGAAAAGCGCCTCAGGGCTATGGGGGGTGTGTTTCCCGGTATCTCGCACCATGATGACCAACCTAGGATCTATTGGGCCGTTTGGGCGGGCCGTGTTGGGCATTCGCCTCCAGCAATGGCCCCGAACTGGGTATCAGGATAGCTAGGAACGAAGAATGTGGTGCCATTTTGTCATAAATTCCCAGCAGCCGCCAGTCTGGCTAGGAAACAAAGGGCAGATGGCCCAGAATGGATAGGATTCGCCGCAAATGAGTCGCCAATGGGTTGCCAAAGTTCGGAATCCGGGAACAACTATCCCTTGCCCAGAGGTCTTAAGGAGAGACAGACTTTGACGACGGACAACACCTTTTACAACGACGCTTTTTACTACGACCCTTCTACGACGATAGCTGTGTTTCCATGGAGTAACGATTCGCGATGATGACGACCCTCACTACAATCCTCAGCCCAGCCGCTAAACCCGTCACCTTTGGAGCCCTTGTCGGAGTAGCCCTGGCGGGTTTGACCTTGCCTGCCCAGGCGCAAACGGCGGAATTTAGCGATGTGAGCGCCAGCTATTGGGCGCGACCCTTTATTGAAAACCTGGCGGCCCAGGGCATCATTGCGGGGTTCCCAGATGGTACCTTCAAGCCCGATCAGCCCGTCACCCGCGCCCAGTTTGCCGCCATTGTGCGCAATGCCTTCAACCAACCCCTCACCCGCTCGGCCCCTGGCTTTAGCGATGTGTCTACTAACTATTGGGGCTATAGCGCCATTGCCAATGCCTACGGCCAAGGGTTTATGTCGGGCTATCCCGGCAATGTGTTCCAGCCAGAGCAGCAGATTCCCCGTGTGCAGGTGCTCGTTGCCTTAGCCAATGGTCTCACCTTTAGCCCCAGCGGTTCGGTGAATGAGGTGCTGGGGGTTTTTCGCGATGCCAGCCAAATTCCCGACTATGGCCGTAGCCCCGTAGCCGCTGCCACCGAGCGCAAAATGGTGGTGAACTATCCCAACGTGGATACCCTACGCCCCCAAGGCACCGCCACCCGTGCCGATGTGGCCGCCTTTGTCTATCAAGCCATGGTGGCCCAGGGCCGAATGCCTAACCTCCAGGCTGGAATGAGCGCCACTAACTACATCGTGGGCTTTAACGCCACCGGGAACCCCACCACGCCCACGGCGGTGTCTGGGGTGGTGCCTCGCGGTACCCCACTGGCGGTGCGCTACCCCGGCAATAGCGACATCGATATCGTCGTTGCCCCTGGCCAAACCGTGGCTACCAGCTTCCAAACCACCCAGCCCATTCTCAATGCCCAGGGGCAGACTCTGGTGCCCGTGGGCAGTACGGTGCAGGGACGCATTGTCCCCGTCAACATTGTGGGGGCACAGATTACCGCTGCTAAGTTCGTCGCCGATAGCCTCACGGTGAATAACCGCACCTATGCCATTAATGCCGAATCGAGTGCCGTGGCCGCCACCCAAACCGTCAGCAACACCGACCTCCAGGGGGCCGTTATCACCGCCGCCGCCGAGTCCATCCTCACCTCCATCACCGGAAATCGCACCCTGGGTTCCTTGGTAGGGGCTATTCTGACTGGGGATTCGGGCTCCGCTACGGCCAGCAATGCCGTGGTTGTCATCCGTCCCAGCACCCTGGATATCACTGTGCAGTCAGACTTCACCGTAAACAACTAGAAAATCTGTGCCCAGCCCCCCAATCCTCGTTAGAGGATTTCAGCTCTGAGCCTTGGACTCGAAGTCCAAGGCTCTCTTAGCGCTTTTTCTGGCCATAACCACCAGGGAATTTATTCCCTGGCTGACCGCAAATGTCTGCTTTAGCAGACGAAACGCCTCCCCGATAGGGACGGAGGCAGGGTTGGCTTCACCCGAACTGGGTCTATGTAGAATTGTCAAAAAAACAGATCTGACCAAAACCGTAGCCTATGATACAGATATAGACAGAAATCGTTCATCTCTTCTGCCTGGTTATCTACGCATCAAGCCAGCAAAGAGACGGAAGTAGGGATATTCCCGAAGGAACGCGCCTCTAAACGCCATTCGCTTCTAGGAGGCGACATTATGCAATTGACCTATCGCGGCGTCAGCTACGACTATATTCCCACCCCCATGCCCAAGATGGGGGAGACCTTTGAAACTGGAACCTATCGAGGGTCAACGGTCACTTTTCGGACCGTGCCCGAACCACCCGTGCAACTTGCTGCTGACCTCACCTGGCGGGGTGTGCCTTACCACAAGGGTACGATGGCTCCCGTTGCCGTAGCCGAACCCGTTGCCGTAGCCGAACCCGTTGCTGTCGCTGAACCCGTTGCTGTCGCTGAACCTGCCGGTGTAGCCCTGGCGGCTAGCGGTGCCAGCGGTATTCCTGAACTGGCCCGGAACCTGTTTATTCGTCGTCACCAGCGTAGCCGCAAGCGCGAACAGGGCATGATGGTGCGCCTCGCTGCCGAAGTAGGCCTGCCCCTAGACGAAGCCATCCGCTACGAAAGCCACATCCAAGGCAAACGCCCCCACGATTTTGCCGCCTACGACCGCAGCAGCACCGCCATGAGTTAATGCGACCTAAGTCCCAGCGACCTAAGTCTGAGTAGTGAACCTAAGAACCCCGTGCCTGACGGCGATGTCGCAGGCACGGGGTTCTTAGCCAAGGGCACAACGCGTCAAGGAACATACCACGGCTACTGCGCTTCCCAGGCTTGATCCTCAATCTGGACTGCTGACCCCCGGCTTAGATGGGTGAGGAAATCGCTTCCCTACCCCTTACCGGGTTGGACCTTGGGGTGGATTGGGGCTTCATCCGCATCACGAGGCTAAATGGAACGCCGATTTGTCGGTTTCCCAGAGGCGAAACCCGCCAATGAAGGCGTTGCTGTTGTGCCCCGCCCGACAGCCGGGAGGCAGTTGTTGCAACTCCTTGACCTGGCCACCCCCCAACACCACATCATCCAATTGCAAGGCTGCGACAAAGTATCCCACGCAGAGATCCACATGCTTGCGCCATTTCTTTTTGCCTAAGCGGGCTAGCCCCCGTTTGCCTAGGTAGTCTTCGTAGGTGCCTTTTTTATAGGGTAGATGGGCCAATTCCAGCGGCAACACCACATCCTCCACGACCATGGCCGACCCTAGCCCCGTGCCCAGGCCTAGAAACAACATGGAGCCGCCCTGGTAACCCCCTAGGGCCTGCATGGCGGCATCGTTCAGTAACCGCACGGGCTTACCAAAGGCCGCTTCAAAATCAAAGCCTACCCATCCCGGTGCAAGGTTGCGCGGTTCTTGAACAATCCGTCCTTGGTGAACCACTCCGGGATACCCGAGGGTAATCACGTCGTAGGGCCAATCTGCTGCGAGTTCCTTCACCCCCGTTACCATCAGTTGGGGCGTCAGGCTAGTACCCGACGGAAATTTGCGAGATTCCTCCTGCCCCGTGGCCAGAATTTTGACGTTACTGCCACCGACATCAATCACTAATACGTTCATCGTTTCTCATCACCCTCAAAAAAGACCAAGCCCCTTCTAGACCCTTGGAAATTCCCATCACCTAGCTTAGAAGGCGGCGGGACGAGTATTGCAGGCGGCTCCATCGGCGGTTTTGAGGCTACCGAGCAAGTTGGCGACAATCACGCATTGTTGGGCTGTAGATCCCTGGGCACCGATGCTGATGACGAAGGGAATTTTGTCGCCGTTGACGGGGATGCCCTGGTAGTCGAACTGTATTGAGGTGGTGGTGGTGTCCTTAGTGCCATCGGCCTTGAAGCTGTAAGGGGTGAGCTGCACGTTGCCGGAGTTGCTCTCGCCGCCCAGGATTTGGGGCACATTGTTAATCCGTAGGGTGGGCCGTCCTCCATCGTTGGTGACGACTACGGTGACGGTTTGTCGCCGTTGTTGGGCATCTTGCTGGGCGGTGCGCAGGGTTTGGGTGAGGTCGCTGCGAACAGCCCCTACCCGCTGTCGGTTGAGGTAGCCGAGCCAACCCGGTGCGGCAATGCCCGCCAGCACACCCACAATGATCACCACCACGAGCACCTCTAGCAGGGTAAACCCCGACTGGGAACGCTGGCTGGCCAGACACCGTTGGAGCAAGGCAGGAGGGCGTTTCATGGTTTAACCGAATAGACAGCGACGACAACAAGAATTAAGACACCTAGGGAGTGGCAGTAACCCCTGGCGGTTGTTTGTTCAGCACGCCACGAACCAACACTTCCGCTTCGAGCACGGGCAAGCTGCCAGCGTCACTGAAGGTGTTGATAAGACCGGAACGGCCATCGGTGGCATTGCCCTGGAGGAAAACTCGCAGGGTTTGGTTGGCTCCTGTTTCCCCAGCAGCAACCACACCAGAGTTTACACAGGCCATAAAGCCCTGAGCATCTTCAAAGAAGGGTGTGGAAACTCCGTTGCAGGCGGGGGGAGGATCGAGGGTAGCTTGGTTCACATAGTCGGTGAGAACGGCCAGGTTGTAGGCGGCGGCTCCGTTGTTGGCGGTGTCACAATTGGCACTACTTTCCCGCCCTGGAGGGGCGCTCCAGTTTTCAAAGGTGGTGCAGCCGGTAGGGTCGGAATAGCCCTTGCGCTGGACCAGGGTGGCGATGTCGGCGGCACCGTATTTGGGCAGGGAATAGCGCAGGATGCTGGAGGGGCCACCCCAAAAACTGCCCGCCTGATTGGGCCGCTGGAAGTAAACCACCAGGGTATAAAAATTCTGGCGCAGCTTTAGGGTGCTGCATTCGTTGGATTTGGCACCGGAAAAAGCGGTGGAACAGTTTTTCGTCCAAATACCGTTATCGGTAGGAACGGGATCGAGCCGCCAGAAGGCTAGGATGGGGGTGGCTCCTGCCAAGTCTGCCGGAGCGGTGACCACCCCAGCCGCATTCACGGTGATGCCCAGTTCCGACATCAGCGTATCGGTGCCGCCATCGGGTTCGACAATGGCCCCCGGTGTGGAATAGACATACACCGCCTCACGGGCATCGCGGGTGATGTAATCGATGGCCCGCTGCATATCTTGTTGGGTTTGGGTGAGCACCTCTTCCCGGCGGTTGACCTGCATCAGTTCCACCACCAAGAACAGCAGGCTACCCATAATCATCGACCCGATGATCATGGCGACCAGCAATTCAAGCAACGTAAAGCCGCGCTGACCAGCTTTGCTAGCCCGCATCAGCCACTGAACCAGGTTGGGAGGGGAGGGTTGTGTAGCCATAGCACCAGGCTTGAAAACAGTAGGGGGGAGTAAGGGGGCGCAGGTTTTGGCCTAGGGGCCGCAGCCTAGGGGAGCCGAGGCTACAACGCCTGTAGTTGACTGGGAATAACGGATCAAATCGCAGAGGGAGTCGCCTCGTTCAGCTGTGGCAATGGTGGTATAGATGGCTGCGATGGGCCGTTCTGATCGCTTGCCCGTACCTCCTGTGATGCCAAGGGAGAGAGGTTCGGTGGAGAGGTTACCACCTGTGCCGCTAGCCACGGCATCGTAGTCGTAGACCCGGACCCCCAGGGCAAAGGCTACTGGATCCCCAGCGGCGTCAGTAATGCCACGGGTGCGGTAGATCTGAACTGTGAAGTCCATGATGCCGTCGCCATTTACATCAACCTGGCGAGTTTCGGTGGGGGTGGTGGGCAGGTCATCGGGGTCTGCGCGATTGGCGATGTTGCTGATGCCCCTGGCGGCCCCTACCTGGGTGGCTGGAGTACTGTCTAGCACGCTGTTGGGGGCTTGGGGCACCTG
>CAZWNR010000074.1:0-11695 GCA_964635665.1 uncultured bacterium
CATCTGTGCCAAGCCCTAGGCTGGGAACCCGTGGATGTCGGCCCCCTCGCTATGAGCCTGCACCTAGAACATATGACGCTTCTGTGGATCCAGATGGCGCGGGTTCAGGGTCAAGGATCCGGCTTTGTTTGGGCCAGACTGCAAAAATAAGTGACCCAAAAATAAGTCACCTAAGTTCGGGATAATCCAAGGACTGCAATCCTTCGCCGCCTGCTTCTGGCCTACCTTTGAGCCCACCCTGATTGCCGGAAGCAAGCTACATCCCCAGCCCCTCTCCCCTTCAGATGCGGGGTTGCGCCGCATAGAGGCGTTCCCAGTAGGGTTCCGCAAAGTTCACTAGCCAGTCTTTGACGTGGTAAGTGGCGCGGCAGTCGTCTTCGTTGTAACGCAAAATGGCCTCAAGGTAGGTGCGGTCTCCGGTTTCGGCCCAGGCGTTGTACCAACAAATAGACTGGGCTCCGTTGGCTCCTTCATCCCGCCAGTCAAAGCCGATCCAGCGGGCAATGTGCTTGAGGGCATAGCTTTCGATGGGTAGGGTGACGCCTTCGGTGACACATTTGTGAACATCAAAGAAGCGGCTAAGCAGGGCTTCAATATGGCGTTCACGGGTGCCGTAGCGCTGCCCTAGTTTGCGTACCGTCTGGGCTTCGTAGGGGCAAAAATGGTAGACCGGGGCGTCGGGGTAGGTGTGCACCAACGCCAGGAAATCATCCCAGGCTTGGCGCTCTTGGCGATGGTTTTCCGCCAGCAGGGCATGGAAGGTTTCTTCCCCCGTGATGCGATTCACCACCAGTACCCCATGGAGGTAAATCAGGTTCTGGTCGGGGGCCGATTCGATGTCAAAGAACAGCTCAACTTCACCCTCCGGCAAATCCTCTGGCCATAGGGGAAACCCATGGGGGGCGCGGGTATCGGTGCGGGGAATGGCCCGATTCCCCATCAACGCCTGGGCTTGGTGTACCAGCTTTTCCGCCACCGCTTCACCAAAGCCAGGCAGGGGCGCGAGGTAAAGGGGAGGAGTTTGGGCGAGGGATTCTACGGTGGTGATGTGATGCTGCCGCAAAAAGTCGTAGCGGGCTGGGGTTACCCCTGGCAGTAGGGAGAGGTGACGCTCGGCCTTGGCCTCCCCGTAGCAGTGGCCAAACCAGTGGCAGAGGTCGCAGCGGCTGTGGGAAATAAAGAGTTCGGGGGGCTGGGGCGACCGCAGATCTTGGAGGCAGTGGTTCAAGGTATCTTGCAGCTTCACCACCAGACGCCCTAAATCTATGGGGTAGAGTTGGCCACCGCGCAGGGCGAGGTAACTATGGGTGGGCCACACCCCCTGCACCCGTGAGAGCACGTAGGCATGGTAAACCCCCACCACCTGGTAGTCGAGCTTGGGCTTTTTGCCGAGCTTGATATCAATGGGGGCATAGATCCAGTCTCCCCAGCACGACCATCCCGGCTGTTTAATCAACACATCGGGCCGACTGACAAACTCCACCCCCGCCACGGGCGATGGCATGGTGAGCACCGCCTGGTGAATGGCCTCGACCCCCTGGGCCATCAACGCTAGGGTGGCTCTGGCCCCCGCCGCCCAGTCTCCGGGGGCAAACTGGGGTCGATGCAGTGGCTGGAAGGTTTGCAGCACCGTCTCCCGGTGGTCGGCACTGTCTTGACGCAGCTTGAGGAGGTAGTCGGAGGGCGGATCCTGCCGATCTGAATCGCCGTAAACGTCTAAAAATGCCCGCCGATGACAGCGCTGGTAGTGAAACAGCATGTCGTCCGTCAGCCAACGGATATAGGTTGGGGACGAAGTCACTCCCCCCTCAGCCAAAAATGGCCGGGGGCTTACGGAACACCCCCTGGCATCGGTCGATGGTTGCAGAGGGGCACTAGCAGTCAAGGTTCGGTGTTAGACAAAGAAAAGAATCAATCCAACGGCATTCAGGCAGGCGACTTTCAGGAAAGCAGAACCTAGGGAAGCAACGCTTAGACCCAAAACCCACATAAAAGCTGTTTTCAGACAGGCAACATTGGGCCGCACCGCCTGCGCTAAAGCTCAACGCCCGTAGATAGTTCCAGGGCTGCCTGTGGAGTGGATCTGGCTGGCTCATACGCTGCTCACCCATGTATCGCTCACCATCATATCGCTGGAACAGTTAGTCCCATACCTAGGAACGCTACACCCAGGCAACCCATCATCAAGATTTCCTAGGACTAGATTCCCTAAATGGCCCTGAACGTGGTGCTCCCAACAGCCTTGATCCTAGGGAAAGTTCCCCCTAAGGAGCGCTAGGCGAAGGATAGGTCACTCTACCTGTAAGCATGGTATACCTTTTTTCGATGAAGGCAAACATTGTTCCTCCCAAGGAAAGAGAAGCACGAAGCCTCGGCCCTCAGAGAATCGCGAGGATGCCCTGATCGCCGTTGAGGTGGGCCATCACCCCCACGGGCAGGGCGGCGTTATCGCCATCGTGGCCAAAGGGCAGGCCAGAGACGATGGGAATGCCCAGATCCCCCAGGCGATCCCGCAGCACCTCCTCCACGGTGAAGCTAGGCACGTTATCGGGCGACTCACAACGGCTGAAGCGCCCTAGGGCAATGCCCTTCACGCCCTGAAATTTGCCCATCATGCGCCATTGGGTCAGCATTCGGTCGATGCGGTAGGGAGCCTCGGTGACATCCTCTAGGGCCAAGATCACCCCGTCTAAATTGGGTTCGTAGGAAGTGCCCAGCAGGTGGGTGGCCACGGTTAGGTTGGCGGGCAACAGTCTCCCCGTTACCCGACCGCCGCCCCAACCCAGCCCACGAATGGAGGGCACAGGCTGCCCCATCAGCAAGTCCCTCAGCCGCTGCTGCGACCATTCGGGTTCCGTGGCAAGGGTGGTCATCAACGGCCCGTGGATCCCCACGATGCCCCGCCCCGCCAAGCCCCACAGCAGGCTGGTGATATCCGAAAACCCCACCAACCACTTCGGCGACAGCGGATCGGGCCACTGCCACGGCTCCAACACCCTGGCCCCGCCATAGCCACCCCTGGCGCAGAGGATGGCCTTGTAGTCGGGGTTGGTGAGCACGTCCATCCAGGCTTGGCGGCGATCTTCATCGCGCCCTGCCAGATAGCCCCACTTCTGGCCTACGGCAGCGGGTACGTCTATCTCAAAGCCCCAACTGCGCCAGATATCCAGCCCTTGTTTAAAGGAATCCAACTCTCGTAGGGCACCACTGGGGGCAATCACCACAAGGCGATCCCCAGACTGAAGGGGCGGCGGATAGATAGGCGTCATCGCCACCGGAGTCGCCGTCGCTGGGGTGGCATCGGGTAGCGGTAGGGCATTCGACGCATCCGGGGTCTGGGAAAAAGAGGTATCGGACGACTTTGCCATGGCCCTAGGCTCTGACTGGGGGGACTGAACCATCTGTGAGGGGGGCTGTGGCATGATAGAAAACTGGAGTTTTACCAAATAGGTCAGCTTGTGGCGGTTGTTCGGGTGCGCCAGCACGTTAATCCACTCAGTGAAAAATACCAGATTCCCATCGATTTACCCGACTGGAGCCAGGTTTTTCCCCATCCCCAGCGGCCCCTGCACATCGACATCGGCAGTGCCAAGGGGGTGTTTGCCATGGCCATGGCCGAGCTTCAGCCAGAGTGGAATTTCCTCGGTTTGGAAATCCGTAAACCCCTGGCGGAGCAGTCCCAGCGGCGCAAGGAAGAACTGGGTCTCTCTAACCTGCACCTGATGTTTTGCAACGCCAACCTCTCCTTCCGCCCCCTGATGGAAAGCTGGGGCGACGCCAACCCCCTCCAGCAAATCTCCATTCAGTTTCCTGACCCCTGGTTCAAAAAACGCCACCAAAAACGTCGCGTCCTGCAACCCGAATTAGTCAATGACTTAGTGGACTTTTTGCCCCAGGAAGGCCGCATCATCATCCAGTCCGACGTAGAAGAACTGGCGTTGGATATGGTGGAACGCCTGGGCGAACATCCCCAACTGGCCCGCACCGCCGACCATTGGCTTCCCGAAAGCCCCTTCCCCGCCCAGACCGACCGTGAACGGGTCACCCTAGAGCAGGGTTTGCCTGTTTATCGGGCTATTTTTGTGAAAAATGGTGATTAGGAATCCGTAAAAATCATTGAACATCATTGGGTTCGTATTAGCCGGAGGACAAAGCCGCCGCATGGGAACGGATAAGGCGCTGATTCCGTGCGGAGATGAGGTGCTGATTCAGCGGACTTGTCGGGTGGCGTTGGGTTGTGCGAATCGGGTTTATGTGGTGACGCCCTGGGGGGATCGGTATTGTCCGTGGTTGCCCGAAACGATTGACATTTGGCCAGAATCTCCGGATTTAGCGCCCGATGGCAGGCGTCCCGGCCCCCTGGTGGCGTTGGTGCAGGTGGTGTCTGTGCTGGCGGAGGATGCTGAATCTGCTTCGGCCTGGGTGTTGGCGTTGGCCTGCGATTTGCCGAACCTGGACGAGGCTGCCCTGCGAGAATGGGCGAGCCATTTAGATGATTTACCCCCGTCGGTGATGGCCTATCTGCCGCAACTTCAGGGGCGCTGGGAACCGCTGTGTGGGTTTTATCGGGTTGCCTGTGGGGCCAGTTGGCAAGCCTATTTAGCAACCGGAAATCGCTCGTTTCAGGGCTGGCTGAATCAGCAGTCCGTCGCTGCAATTCCTCAGGTTGATCCGGCCTGGTTAGTGAACCTCAACACCCCTGATGATCTGGATCGAATTGGCAATCTCTAGAGACCTCTTCCAATAATGGCTCTAGGCTGTCTTTAGCGGTTGAACAATAGGGCAATATCAGGTTGTTTCTAGCAAAATTTGATGTAAAGAGTTCGGGCTGCGCTGGCTAATATACAACATTTCAATGCCAACAATTTTGCCATCAGCATTATAGTCGAGTATGATGCCTTCGCTGACTTCCTCAGATTCAATAATTTCAGAGTCATCTAGTCGTAAATACAAGGCATCATCTTCTTTATGCACGACTAATTTCATTGAACTCTCCTGTCAAAAAATAGAGTAATCACCCGTTGGGGATCTGCTATGGGGTTAACAACCACTCGTAGCCATCTATTGCCAAACTCCTCAATTTGTTTGAGGTAGTGAGTGTTTCCTGCTGCATCGGCCTCAAAAAGAACACGATCAGGATTAGTCAACGCAGCTTCTAGCCAAGATAGCTTGATTTTACGCTCTTTTAGTTGATGCTGGGCATGATGAGTTAGTCCAAATTCTTCCAAAACTACTTCCCCCGAATAATTCGCATGTCTTCTTGTCTCAGCGTTGCCGCGAATGCCGGATAGAAATGTAGAAAGACTAGAGGATTGCATGTAAGCGCGATGGGGCGATTTATCCTGCCTTGTGGGGCTATCATGCAGGATGTTCTCAGCCTACCTACTCTGCGTATCGTTTTAGCCCAAAGCTTCTCGATAGCGGGTGAGTAGGGGAATGAGGTAATCGTAGCCATCTACCCCAATGCTGGCGAGGAACTGGGGACGGTGGCTTTGCAGGATTGTCTGGAAGGATTCTGGCCCCAGTTGACCGTAGAGAATACTGAGCAGGGCGGCGGGTTGTTGCCAGTCGTCGGAGCCAATTTGGTCGAACAGGTACATGGCCAAGCTGCCCGTGAGGATGGCCTGGTCGAGGGTTCCGGCCCCCTGGTGGGCGGCGGCGAGGTGGGCCAAGTTGGAGGCGACTAGGAAGCGGTCGCCAATGGCCTGGGCGACCTGCAACCCATCGGTGAGGGCGGTGATGGCCGCTTCGTACTGGCCGAGTTTGAGTTGGGCGATCCCCAAACTGTTGGCGCATAGGGCTTGGCTAGGCCGATCTCCCACCTGGGCCGAGAGGGTGACGCCTTGCTCTAGGTAGCTGAGGACGGCCTCATACTGCTCCGGTTCCAACAGTTGATCTTGCCCCTGGGCCACCTGGCTGTAGCCCAAATTCGCCAGGGCGTTGGCTAGGCCGAGGGTGTCCCCCTGCTGGCGGGCCAAAATGAGGGCGCGCTGGCTGTGGCCGAGGGCGGTGTTGTAGTCTTGCTGGGCCACGGCGGTGCGACTGAGGTGGTTGAGGCTGGCAATTTCGCAGACGCTATCCTGGGCTTCGCGGGCAATGGTAAGGGCTTGGTTATGGAAGGCTTCCGCCTGGGCGTAGTTGCCCATGGCCCGTTGGGAATAGCCCAGCAGCGTCAGGATGCGGCCCTTGGTGGCGGTGTTGGGCACCTGCTGAAGGGGCTGATCTAAATAGTCCAGCAAGGTTCGCAGGGGTTCCCCAGAGAGGGCCGTAAACAGACCGCCATAGAGGGGAAAGTAGGGCTGGTTAGCAAACTGGCGCAATCCTTGCAGCAACACCTGAAAACTGCCCTGAGCGAGGGAGATCTGCCCCAATTGGGCTAAACGGTTGGCAATTTGGCTCCACACCACCGCAAAGCTCAAAAACGTGGCGATGGAGAGGCGCTTACCCGCCTTGGGGTCGTAGGGTTGTTGGTCAAACCAGTTCACCAAGGCCCGCTGAAGCCGTTGCAGCACCACCACCCAGGCCACCCAATCGGCGGTGAGCAGGGGCGTAGACAACCCGGCGGCGGTAACGCTCTGGTTTAGGGCCAGGTCTTCAAAGAGATACCGTAGGGAGGAAAGCTGGGTCTGCTTGCCCCAAAACGACCAGGGGCCTTTGGTTTCCCCCGCATTGCCAAAACCCAGGGTGGATCGACCCGTGGCAAAAATCCAGCCCACCACCTCGGTCTCTAAACCCTGCCAGGTGGCGAGGCCCTGCTCTAGCCCTTGGGCCAAATCCTTCAGGGACGGGCCAGTCTGGGTTTCGGGTTCCGTCGTCGCGGATGGTGCGGATTGGTGCAGGGTTTTAGCCAGTTGACTGATCTGATCGCGATCTAACGGTTGGGCCTGGTTGGGGTCTAGGGCCGTTAGCAAGGTGGCCAGTCGATCCGTCGCCGCCCCCTGCACCAATTCTGCCGCCACCCCAGTCAAAACCGCCGTGGCTTGGTTATCGGCCTGCCAGCGCTGCCATTCGGCTTCGATCATCTTCAGCGCCCGCTGTTGCCGTTGGGCCTTGGCTTGCTTAAATTCATCCGCCGCCGCTAACCCCGTTTCCACCTGGGCTAGGGTACTGGCCAAGGCCCGCTCAAACAGTTCGCCGCTGCCCGGTTCTAGCCCCTGCTGCAACCGCCGATAGACCTGCTGCTTAGACTGAATCTTGCCCTTCAGGGTATCCGTCACCAGTTGATCAATCAGCGCTTGGTAGGGTGAAGTCATTGTCGGCCATAGGGTGTCTGCTAATCAGGATAACGGCTGAGGCGGTCAGGGCGCAGGTTGGGGTTGGGGCACAGGTTGGGTACGCCCGTAGGGACAATCAAGCATTGGACAGGGGCATGGTTCTCCCATCGGGGGGCAGGTGTTGTCCTAGTGGTTCCGCGACTCACCCGCCCTAGGGAGTTGTCTAATTGGCCCTGTGTGGTCAAGAATGGAGGGTGTTCTGTAGTCTGGGGATCGGCCATAGTCCCTAGGTGAGGATTGTTGTACGTTTTGGGTTTGCCTTAGGAGCCTGCTGTGAGCGACGCATTTGACTACGACCTAATCATTATCGGGGCCGGGGTAGGGGGCCATGGGGCCGCGCTCCACGCCGTTAAATCGGGTCTAAAAACCGCCATTGTAGAAGCGGATGTGATGGGTGGCACCTGCGTCAACCGGGGCTGCATTCCCTCTAAGGCATTGCTAGCGGCTTCGGGGCGGGTGCGGGAACTGCGCGACGAGCACCACCTTAAGTCCATGGGCATCCAGGTCGGCCAGGTGGGCTACGACCGCAGCACCATCGCCGACCACGCGAAGAATTTGGTCAGCAAAATCCAGGGCGACCTCACCAACAGCCTCACTCGCCTGAACGTAGACATTATTAAGGGCTGGGGCCGCGTGGTGGGTGAACAAAAGGTGGCCATTGACACCGCCGAGGGTGAAAAGGTCGTCACCGCCAAGGACATCATTTTGGCTCCGGGTTCCGTGCCCTTTGTGCCCCCCGGCATTACCACCGACGGCAAAACCGTCTTTACCAGCGACGAAGCCCTCAAACTAGATTGGCTGCCCGACTGGATCGCCATCATCGGCAGCGGCTACATTGGCCTAGAATTTTCCGATATTTACACCGCCCTGGGCTGTGAAGTCACCATCATCGAAGCCCTGGATCAGCTCATGCCCACCTTTGACCCCGACATTGCCAAGGTGGCTCAACGGGTGCTGATTGCCCCCCGCGACATCGATACCCGCGCTGGACTAATTGCCAAAACCATCACCCCCGGCAACCCCGTGGTGATTGAGCTGGCCGACCGCGAAACTAAGGAAGTGGTGGAAGTCCTGGAAGTGGACGCCTGCCTGGTGGCCACCGGACGCATTCCCGCCGCCAAGAACATGGGTCTAGAGCGGGTAGGCGTGGAGCTCGATCGGCGTGGCTTTATTCCCGTCAACGACCGTCTGCAAGTGACCCGCAACGGCGAACCCGTGCCCCACCTGTGGGCCATTGGTGATGCCACGGGCAAGATGATGCTGGCCCACGCCGCCTCAGCCCAGGGGGTAATCACCGTGGAAAATATCTGTGGCCAGGAGCGCACCGTCAACTACATGAGCATCCCCGCCGCCGCCTTCACCCACCCCGAAGTGAGCTTTGTGGGACTGACAGAACCCGCCGCTAAGCAAAAGGCAGAGGCTGAAGGATTTGCCATCGACACCGTGCGCAGTTACTTCAAGGGCAATTCCAAAGCCCTAGCGGAAGGAGAAACCGAGGGTCTCGCCAAGGTGATCTACCGCAAGGACACTGGGGAAATTTTGGGGGCGCACATCATCGGTCTCCACGCCGCTGACCTGATCCAGGAAGCGGCCAACGCCATTCACCAGGGGCAAACCGTCACCGACCTGTCCTTCTGCGTCCACACCCACCCCACCCTCTCCGAGGTGATGGACGAGGCCTTCAAGCGGGCGGTGGTGGTGCCCGTATGACCATCCGCCGTCGTCCCCCCAATCCCCCTGTTGCGGTGAAGCATTTGCATTACCAAGTCCAAGCCCCCGACGCCGAACCGCGCAACATCCTCGAAAAAATTGTTTGGCACAAGGAAAAAGAGGTGGCCCAAATGCGGGAGCGCCTGCCCTTGGCCGACCTTCAGCGTCAGGTGTTGACCGCCCCCCCTGCCAGGGACTTCATTGCCGCCCTGCGCCAGGGGCCAACCGCGCCGACGTTGATTGCCGAGGTGAAAAAGGCCTCCCCCAGCAAAGACGTGATCCGGGAAGACTTTGACCCCGTGGTCATTGCCCAAACCTACAGCCGCCACGGGGCCGCTTGCCTCTCGGTGCTGACGGACAAAGCCTTCTTCCAAGGCGATTTTGAGTACCTAGCCCAGGTGCGGCAGGCGGTGGATATTCCTTTGCTGTGCAAGGAGTTCATCATCTATCCCTACCAGATGTATCTGGCCCGCTGCAAAGGGGCGGATGCGGTGCTGCTGATTGCCGCCATTCTGTCCGACAAAGACCTGAGCTACTTTGTGCAGATCGCTAAGGCCCTGGGCATGGCGGCCTTGGTGGAGGTTCACACCCTGGAGGAACTGGATCGGGTACTGGCGATTCCGGCGGTGACGCTGATTGGCATCAACAACCGCGACCTAGAAACCTTCACCACCGACCTGGCCACCACCGCAACCTTGGTGGATGCCCGTCGGGCTGAACTGCAAGCCAGAAATGCCCTCGTCGTAGCAGAATCGGGTATTTTTACCACCGAAGACGTGCAAACCTTGGCTACCGCTGGAGCCAGTGCCATACTGGTAGGAGAATCGCTGATGCGACAGCCCGATCCAGGGGCCGCCATTCATCAACTGTTTCCATCAATGGCAAATTAATGGACAATAAGTTGCTGATTGACCCTGAATTAACGGAATACTGTTAGCGCACGCGGGTTTATTTTTTGGGGCACAACACCTATGGTGACTCCGGGCCAGCCAGTTCCACTGCCATCCCACATCCACTACGAACTCCTGTTACAACTCCTAGAGCAACAGACCATGGCGACGGTCTACCCATCGCCTCACCTGAAGCAGCAAACCCAGGAACTCATTTTTACCCTCAGAAAGGCCCTGTCCCAGCAGCGTCAGCTGGAACAAACCTGCAAGCTGTCTAACATCACGGTGGAGTATCAATGGTCTACTAACCAGACAACTGATCGGTTTTCCGCCGAGGTTTAGGGAAACGACAGAAGGACAGGGTAGTGGTTGGCAACGGCTTGTCGCGAAATTTTCCCCACCGTACGAGACGGCTACCCTACAAAGCTGAGGCTAAAATCGGCTGGACGGGACAGGGACATCCTAGGGCAGATAAAGCTACCGGGTTGCTGGGCTAGGATGGGGATCTATGGGTAAGGATGTCTGAGAGACATGGATCTTTCTTTTTTACTGGCGATTGCGCTGCTCGTCGGGTTGTTCTTTTGGCTTAAACGCTTTCGACGGCGAGGAACAAGCTATCGCCGTACCCCATCCACCGCTGCCCCAACTCAACCGCGCTCCGTCAAGGGCGCAACCCGACGAGAACTGCTGCGCCTGGTGGGCGGCAACCAAGATGTGGCCCAGCGGTTGGTGGATCAAGTGCAACTGCGCAACCCCAACCACAGCGAGCAATGGTGCTGGGAAAAGGCGATTTACGATATCCAGCGGGATCGCCGCAGTTCCTAACCCACCTATCTTGTACGGGCGTACGGCAGGGCGCTCCAGCGACCTCCCCCAATTCTTGTCCGGGCCTACGGCGGTACGCCCCAACCGCCTAAACTCGCCCTACCTGATATACTAATCCTCCAACCGTTACAAAATCTGTTACAAACCGCAAACCGTTTGCCTACGGAGATTATGCAGCCCACCGATCCGGATAAGTTTACCGACAAAGCCTGGGATGCCATTGTTGAGGCGCAGGATGTCGCCCGTCGCTTCAAACATCAGTATTTAGAAGTAGAGCATGTGATGATTGCCATGCTCGACCAGGAGGAGGATGGGCTGGCCCACCGCGTTTTGGCCAAGGCCAAGCTGGATACGGATCTCATCCTGGACGAACTGGAGACCTTTACCCAGCGACAGGCCAAGGTACGCACCCCCATGGACGGCAATCTGTATCTGGGCAAGAGCCTAGATCGAATGCTGGACAAGGCGGAGGAGGCACGGGAGAACTTTAAAGATCAGTTCATTTCCGTGGAGCATTTGCTGCTGGGCTTTCAGCAGGATGAACGCATCGGAAGACGGTTGCTGCGGGGCTTTAATGTCGATTCTGCCGAACTGATGGCGGCGATTCAGGGGGTGCGAGGTAGTCAGCGCGTCACCGATCCCAAACCCGAGGCCCAGTATGAGGCGCTAGAGCGCTTTGGTCTAGATCTCACCCAGGCGGCACGGGACGGCAAGCTCGATCCGGTGATTGGCCGCGATGAGGAAATTCGCCGGGTAATCCAGGTGCTTTCCCGGCGCACCAAAAATAACCCGGTGGTGATAGGCGAACCTGGTGTGGGCAAAACCGCCATCGCCGAAGCCCTAGCCCAGCGCATCATCAACGGCGAAGTGCCAGAATCTTTGAAGGGACGGACGCTGATTTCCCTAGACATTGGCGGCCTCATTGCCGGGGCCAAGTATCGCGGCGAGTTTGAAGAACGCCTGCGCCTAGTGCTGAAGGAAGTCACCGACTCCGAG
>CAZWNR010000075.1:0-9289 GCA_964635665.1 uncultured bacterium
GGTTCCCTCCTCTGGGGAGAAGGTAAAGACGCCGACGTGATCAAAGCGGTGGCGTTCCACAAAGGCCAGGAGATGCTCGAAGTGCTCCTCGGTTTCGCCTGGAAAGCCCACGATGAAGGTGGTTCTCAGCACCGCCTCGGGGAGGGCCGCTTGGATGCGCTGGATCACCTTGTCGTTGACCTGCCCTTGCCAGGGGCGGTTCATGGCTCGCAACACCTCCGGGTGGGAGTGCTGGAGGGGCAAATCTAGGTAGGGCAGCACGTTGGGGGTATCGCGAATGGCGGCAATCACCTCTGGGGTGAGGCCTGTGGGGTAGGCGTAGTGCATCCGAATCCAGGGCACGTCTACTTCGCCCAAGGCCCGCAGGAGCTTGGCTAGGGCGGGCTTGCCGTAGAGGTCTAGGCCGTAGTTGGTGGTGATTTGCGAGATCAGTACCAGTTCTTGCACGCCCTCATCGGCAAGCTGTTTAGCCTCGGCCACAATGGACTCGATGGGGCGGGATCGCTGGTTGCCGCGCAGGTGGGGAATGATGCAGAAGGCGCAACGGTAGTCGCAGCCCTCGGCCACCCGCAGGTAGGCCACGCTGGAAGCAGTCGTGCGGTAGCGGGGTACCGTTTCATCGGCAATGTATGTGGGTTCTGGGGAAACGATTTTGACCCGTTCCCCGGCTTCGGCCCGCTCGATTACTTCGACGATGCGGTTGTAATCTCCTGTGCCCACGAGGGCCACGGCCTCTGGAATTTCGTCGAGGAGTTCGTGCTGAAAATGCTGGGCGAGACAGCCCGTGATCACGATTTTTTTATTGGCCTCGGCGAGTTCCACCAGCGTCCGCACCGACTCTCGGCGGGCGTCTTCGATGAAGCTACAGGTGTTGACCACTACGTAGTCGGCCAACTCTTCGTTGGCATCAACGTTGTAGCCTGCCTGCACCAGCAGACCCAGCATATGTTCGGTATCAACGCGATTTTTCTCGCATCCTAAATGGTTAAAGGCAACGGTTGGCTTCAGCCCCATGCATCTACCCTAAGCAACGACATGTACAAGCGCATCCTTCAGCATCAGGAAGAAACACTTGCACCGTCCTCCCATTGCTGCGGCTCTAGGGTGATCTGGAGTGCTGCCTGGCTAGGGAGCTTTCCTCCAACCTGTTCGCGACACAGATAACCCGCTCGCCAACTCAACCAGCACACTGCTATTGACAGATGACAACCCCTAGGCTGTTCACACAACTTAACATATTTCCTGGGCTATGCTTCAGATTTCTCAGGACTTCCTAGGGGGTGCCCTGGGTCGCTTGGCCTTGGGTACGTCGGAGGTTGGGGGAAGGGTTGGCCTCGGCAAAAGTTCCTGCGTCGTCTTTTAATTTCGTTGTTACACTCACAGTCAAGATTTTGAGTTTTGTTGCCCTTTGGCCCATGCTGGAACGTCGTCGGTATCGTTCTCTTCCCCTCAAACGCAGACGAGCCCAGCGCCGGATGACCCGTCTCTCTGGGGCGGTGATGGTGGCGGTGTTGGGGAGTAGTTTATTGCTGGCGGCCTTTCGCACCGTGAGTGGTCACTGGCGGGGGCCGGTGGTAATGGCCCAGCGCCCCGTGGGGCAGGTGGTGAACCGGGCGGAGGTGGCCCAGGGGGTGCGCCAAATTCAAACGGCCAACGGGCGTCCGGTGCTAAACCCGTTGCCCATTGCCGAAGAAGTGTGGACCTGCGAGGTGGTGGTGCTTGGTGGCACCCTGGGCGGCATAGCGGCGGCCTCCCACGCCATGAAAACCGGGGCCACCACCTGCATGATTGAACTGACGCCCTGGCTGGGCGGGCAGATCAGTTCCCAGGGGGTTTCGGCCATTGATGAATCGCGGGCGATGCGCTGGCGACGGAATTTTTCCCCCAGTTGGGAAGCCTTCAAGGCGTTGATTCAGCGACAGCCCGTGCATTTGCCCGACTGGACAGGGATGCCTAGCCCCAAATCCGTGAGTGCTGTGAATAGCTGCTGGGTGGGGGAACTGTGCTTTTCGCCCAAGGCGGGGGCCACGGCGGCGGAAATGTGGATGCGCCAAGCGGCCCAGAATTCGCCGGAAAGTCGTTGGGCGACCTCTACTGCCTTTAAGGGCGCGGCTTTTGATGCGTCGGGCCGGGTAGTGACCGCCATTTACGGCGTGCGGCGGATTCCCCTGGATCCTAACTATGTGCCTACGGGGCGGCTTTCCCGCGAGCTGTCGGAATGGTATAGCTGGTCGGACAGCGACATCTACAATAAAATTCCCGTGCGCCTACAGCCGCCCCCCGGTGGTCGCATGGTGGTGATTGACGCCACCGATACCGGGGAGCTGGTGGGCTGGGCCAACCTGCCCCACCGCACCGGATCCGATGCTCAGTCCTTTACTGGGGAGGTGAACGCCCCCCCCCGTGAAAACCCCGACTGCACCCAGGCCTACACCTACCCCTTCGTGCTGGCTACCCTGGATGACCGCAACGCCAGCCTGAAAGAACTTCAACAAATCGAGCCCGCCTTCACGCGGGAAGAACACTGGCAGGAGTTTGACCTGGAGGGCTTCCCCTTCTTCGATAGCAGCAGTGTGTTTAACTATCGCCGCATCGTCAGCCACGGTATCGACAGCGGCAATGTTAACGTCACCCGACCGGGGGAAATGACCCTGATTAACTGGAACAAGGGCAACGACTGGCACTTTATGGATCCGCCCCTGGTGCTGACCGAGGAGGATATTCGCCTCAGCGGGCAAAAGCAGGACTGGATGGGTGGGCTTTCGGCGGAATCCCTAAACTATGGCGAAATTCACTCCCTGATGTTCGCAGAATGGCTGATTGACCGGGAAGCCACCGACAAACTGCCCCTCACCTTGTTGACGGGCAAAGACGCCCCCCTCGGTACCCAATCCGGCCTCAGCATGGTGCCCTATATTCGCGAAGGTCGCCGCATTTTGGGTCGCCCCGCCTATGGTCAAGATAGCTTCATGGCCGTAGAGGCCGACCTGCGCGAAGACATGACCGGGGGCCGAGACTTTAGCCTCACCGCCGTTGCCCTCGCCCACTACGACATCGACATCCACGGCTGCCGCTACCGCGACGGACGCCCCACCTACGAAGCCGCCGCCGCCAGCATCAAGGAATTTGTAGTGCGGCCCCTGCAAATTCCCCTGGAAGCGATGGTGCCCCAGGAGGTAGATAATGTGCTGATTGGCGGCAAGAGCGTTGCCGTCAGCCACATTGTCAACGGCGTCACCCGCGTTCACTACGGAGAATGGAGCATTGGCGGCGCGGCGGGGGCCACCGCTGGCTGGTTGCTGCATCAGGGCAAACCCGCCGACCTCACCCCTGCCCAAATTGTGGTAACAGGCCAAATGCCTGCCCTACAAGCTTTCCTGGTCTCCCAAGGTCTACGTTTCACCTGGTAGCCCGCCCCTGGTGCCCAGGACTCTGCCTGAGCACCTTCTCCGAGACTCCAGCCTCGACGACCTGGGGCTGAGCCCCGCTGGGCGTTCCCAGACTCCGGTTGGGAACGAGGGAGTCGCATCGTTGATGCTGGGCTGGAGTGAGGTCGTCAAAAACCGTTACATTGGCCCCTTGAATGGGGCTGCTAGGATAGTCTGTGTCTAAGTTCGGGCTAGAAACGTGATCTTGAGGATCAGAGGTTTTGGGTCTGGATGGGGCATGGCAAACGCACTTTAGATCTCGTTTTACGGGTTTCCTATGGATATCAAACTGGTTTTGGCGGTTTTAACCGGGCTGTTTGTGGTGGCGACGCTCTTCTTTGGTACCAAAAACGGCTTCTACGATACCGATAGCTACCACGGCAACGGGTCAGCCCATTAGAACCCTGAATGCAATGGATGGATGGGTTCGGCATCGGCAACCGTGAGTGAATTATCCTGCTTTGCCTTTGGGGCGGGCCACGGTGGCGAGGGGGTTTGCCTAGAGGTAAGCCTAGGGCCACGGCGGATTTTGCTGGACTGTGGCCTATCCAGCATGGCCCCCCTAGAGGCCGCACGGGAGCGGGTGGAGCAGGCGGATATGCTGTTGTGCAGCCATGCCCACAGCGATCATGCCCGTGGTTTGCTAGATTTCCATCGCGCTTTTCCCCAGGTGCCAATCTATGGCAGTGAGGTTACTGCTCAGCTATTGCCGCTGAACTGGTTGGATCGCTTAGAGGACGTACCGCCCCACCTGTGTCAGGCGTTGCCCTGGAATACGCCGCTCCAGCTTACGGACGATCTCACGCTGCAACTGTGGCCAGCGGGGCATTTGCCCGGTGCGGCCTGTGTGCTGTTTACCTACACCACGCCCCAGCGCCCCTACACCCTGTTTTATACGGGCGACTTCTTTATTTCCAACTCGCGGCTGGTGGATGGCCTGCCGCTGGAGTCTCTGCGAGGGTTGCGGCCCGATGTGCTGATCATTGAGGGCAGCACTGGCACCGCCCGTCATCCCCATCGGCGGCAGCAGGAAAATCAGCTTGCCCAAACCATCTACGACCGTCTGCAAGCGGGGCGTTCTGTCCTGTTGCCCGTGCCTACCCTCGGTCAGGGGCAAGAGTTGGTGATGCTGTTGCGCAGTCACCACCAGTTCACGGGTAAGGATGTGACGGTGTGGGTGGATGCCACGGTGGCGGCGGGCTGCGATCACTATCTGGAACTGCTGCCCTACCTGCCCAGCAGTGTGCAAAACTTTGCCCGTCACCAACCCCTATTTTGGGACGAACGGGTGCTGCCCCGCATTCGACGACTGGAGGTCGGTGAGATGCCCGATCCGGCCACCCCGGCTATTGTGCTGGGCTATCGTGAGGACGACCTCAGCCGTTATTGTCGAGCATCGAATCATCCCTGGACGGTGCTATTGCCCGAAGCCTTTGCCTCGCACCTCGCCACGGCGGTGTTGGCCGCCCCCGAGGCCGACGCCGGATCTACCCTCGCTTGGCTGCAAGCCCTTGCCCCCGATCTAGAGGCGGGCCAAGTGCAGCTCGATACTTACCTGTTGACCACCCACAGCGACGCCGTCGGCACCACCCAACTGATCCACAACCTGCGCCCCCAGCATGTAGCCTTTGTCCATGGCCCTCCTAACCATTTGGCTGATCTAGCGGGGCTAGAGGAACTGCAAACTCGCTACCAGCTTCACCTGCCCTCCGTGGGGCAAGGGGTAGACTTCCCCATTGGCGACCGTTTTTTGCAGCCTGCCGCCCCCGAACCGCTGTTTGAGGGGGAAATCACCGCCATAGACGACAGCGTGTTGCTGCTGTTGTCCGACCGCCTCACCACCGATCCCCGCTGGCGCACCCTAGCCGACACTGGGCTTGTGCAGGCCCGCTGGCAGGGAGATGAACTGGTGATCAAGGGCCTCACCCAGCGCGATCTGCTGCGACAGGTTGAGCCAGAAGATCGCCCCGAACAGCCCGATAGCTGCCAGCGCTGCCGCCATTTCCAGGGCGGACGCTGTTGGGGTACGGCCTCGCCATTGTATGGAATGCAGGTCAGCCCCGATGGCTACTGTACGGCCTTTGCCCACCGTCCCGCCTACGATAGTCCCCTTCCCCCAGACAACCCAGAGGACGAAGCCCTAGCCTAGTGTCCCTAAAGAGAGCCGTAGCCACTGTAGGGCACCGCCCACCATCAAAGAAGCCCACATTCAAATATGAAGCGCATCCATAGATGGGCGACTACGCGATTTAAGGACTTTCCACCGGGGCATGCAGGGCGGGTAACAGGTATAACGCCCCCGATACCAGCGTTAAGGCCACCGCTAGCCAAAAGAGGATCTGACTCGGCAGCACAAACGCCTCCGGCAGGGGCGCAATGAGGGCCGTAATCGCGGCAATTTGCACCACGGTTTTGGCCTTGCCCCAGAGGTTGGCCCCCGGTACCCCACCGCTCTGCATCGCTGGATTCACCCGCCATCCGGCAATGGTGATTTCGCGGGCCACAATCAAAAACACCCCCCAGGCGGGCACAAGGTTCATTTCTACCAGCACCAGCAGCGGAGCCAATACCAGCAGCTTATCCACCAGCGGGTCGAGAAACTTACCCAACTCCGTTACCTGATTCAGCTTGCGGGCCAGGTAGCCATCCAGCCAGTCTGTCCCCGCCGCCAGCAGAAAAATCCCCGCCGCAATCCACCGTTCGTAGGGGTTGGGTTGGGTGAGCAACATCAAAATCAACGGCACCCCCAGCAGGCGCGACACGGTAATCCAGGTGGGTAGGTTCATAGACCAAGGGAAAGCACAGGTACCAGCATTATCCCCCATGCCGTAGGGGCGCACCGCTGTGCGCCCAAGGGATTCGATTGCGGGTAGGAGCACACCGCCATGCGCCCAAGGAATTCAATTGCGGATAGGAACACACCGCCATGCGCCCAAGGAATTCAATTGCGGATAGGAACACGCCAGACAGGCAAGGGGCCGGAAAAATCTTAAGAAAGGCCCAGGAATTGGCCGATAGCGGGAAACAGCTTGCCATGCTAAAACGTACGTCGTACGGATTGGGGCTGGATGGGTTTGGCAAAAACACAGCGGGAAACTTGCATTACCCTGGCCCACGGCAGTGGCGGCAAGGCCATGGCCGATTTGGTGTCCGAGGTGTTTGTGCGGCGGTTTGACAACGCTCTGCTGGCCCCGCTCAACGACCAAGCGGTGATGGATTGGCCGGGCGGACGGTTGGCCCTGACAACAGATTCCTACGTGGTGGATCCGCTCTTTTTCCCCGGTAGCGACATTGGGGCCTTGGCGGTAAATGGCACCGTCAACGACCTGGCCGTGGGAGGTGCAACCCCCCTTTACCTCACCTGTGGCTTCATTTTGGAGGAAGGGCTCCCCCTAGAAACCCTGCGGCGAGTGGTGGAGAGCATGGCCCAGGCAGCGGCGGCGGCGGGGGTGAAGATCGTCACCGGAGACACTAAGGTGGTGCCCAGGGGTAGCGCCGACAAGCTATTTATCAACACCGCCGGGGTGGGCTGCGTGCCGGAGGGCATTTCGCCTTCAGCGAATCGGCTGCAACCGGGGGATATGGTGCTGGTGAATGGGTTTTTGGGTGATCACGGCGCGGCCATTACCGTGGCGCGGGCTGATTTGGCCCTAGAAAGCCTCATCGAAAGCGACTGCCAACCCCTCAATGGCCTGGTCTCGGAGATTCTGAAGGTCTGCCCCCAGGTGCGAGCCATGCGCGATGCCACTCGCGGCGGGCTGGCTACAGTCTTGAATGAATTTGCCGTTAGCTCCCAGGTGGGGATTCGCTTGCAGGAAAGCGCCCTGCCCGTGCGGCCCGCCGTTCAGGGTCTCTGCGAACTGTTGGGCCTCGACCCGCTTTACCTCGCTAACGAAGGCAAACTCGTCGTCGTTGTGCCACCGGATCAAGCCCAGGCCGTCCTTACCGCTATGCGCGCCCACCCCGCCGGAACCGACAGCCAAATCATCGGTGAAGTGGTGGCCGACCCCGTGGGCTTTGTGCTGCTAAAAACTGCCTTTGGTAGTGACCGCATTTTGGATCGTCTGGTGGGCGATCAACTTCCCCGCATTTGTTGAAACAGCCGTGGCACCCCCAAAAAACTGTAGGGTGCATTCGCGGCACCAACTTCTTTCGCCCATGTGGTAAGCACCAATTTTGCCGCAATGCACCACCCACCTCCAGCGAATGTCTTGATGTGTAAGCTTGGTGCATTGCTTTGCGAATGCACCCTACGTTACTCATTCCCACACCCGCCGAATAGGATAGGCATCAAAGGCTGTATCTGCGCTCACTAAATTTAGATTATGTCTCGTCGCTTGAGAGACCAGGATTCTATCAAAGGGATCTCGGTGATGCAAAGGTAAAGTTTGATAGTGTTCTGTATCGGCAAAGGTGATTGACAAAATTTCGATTGAGAGTCGTTCCAGAATACTCTGTAATTCGCCAAACGAAATATCTAAACTTAACTTTCCAAGACCTGTCTTAATCGCAATTTCCCAGAGGCTAGCAATACTTAGATGCAAGATATTTTCAGGATCTTCAAGTAGTTCTAGAATTTTTGGCTCTATCTTGTCGCTACCCTGAAAATACCAAATAAAAACGTGAGTATCTAGCAGGAGATCCATGCTTACATATACTCCTTCATATCTTCAAGGGGTTCATCAAAGTCATCGGCCATCCAGATTTTACCCTTGAGAATGCCAAAACCACCTCGTTTTTGTTTCGGCTGTTCCGATTCTTCGTGCTCTTCTAAATCCTGAGAATATTTCTCAATCAAGTATTGAGCATAGTGCAATATCTCCTGTTTTAATGTTTCCGGCATCTGTGAAACAGCTTTCAATATCTTGGTTTCAGTTGTCATATACATCCTCCAGTAGAAAGCAAAAACTTGATTCGCTAAGCTAAAGATAACGCATCCTACGGGCTACTTATGTACTCAAGAAGCCCTTAATTGAGGTTGATAAGCCAACACATCCACAGAAATAGATTTAATCGGTTTCACTTCACCATGTAGCATGAGCCGAATTTGTTCGGTCGTTTCTCGACTAAAGCTTTCTTCTCCACAGTGAGAACAAACCATTACGGGAATATCCTCAACCAAGTAAAACTTGCCATCAATCTGAAAAATCTCAGCAACCAATGCTTCGTGAAATTCCTCTGAGCCGCAAACATGACACTTAACCATTACTGTCTCCTGATTGACTTATCAGTTGATCCTACTTTTCTGTTTGGTGGTCTACGGTTTCGGGCATTTGGTGGATGATTTCCATGGTGCGGAGGCTGACGGTGCAGACTTGTTTGATTAGGTCGATGACGTGGTCTTTGTAGTGCGATATCGGCAAGAACCTGAATCTCAACGGCATCATTTGTGTTGCCGAACTGGGCATAGTCTTGCAAGAGAGTTGGAATGATAGTGCGGTAGGGTTCTAGCTTATCCATCGGGCTATGGCCTCCTGCTGGGGTTAGCGAAGTGTGTTCTGGCTGCCATCGGTTAGACCTCACCGCTGAGCTTGGTGAGCTGCTCAGAAGCCCACTTTTTAAGCTGTGGGTCGCTATCGTTTTGGGCGCGGTCTTGTAGCAGCTCTAGGGTTTTGGGGTGGGTGGGGTATTGCCGCACCAGAACGTTGAGGGCGGCTTGGCGAGGGTTATCTTGCCAGTCATATTCACGATCAAAGGGGTAATTAATTACCTGGTCACACCACAACTCAAATAAATCGGGATCGTCTTTCCAACCCCGCGCTAGCTCCTGAACAGCCGCCCTCCGGACAGCGTAATGATCATCGGTTTGAGCGCGGGTTTTGAGCCAGGTGAGGGTGTCGGGGTCATCTTTCCAGCCACGG
>CAZWNR010000075.1:9389-11639 GCA_964635665.1 uncultured bacterium
TGAGCCAGGTGAGGGTGTCGGGGTCATCTTTCCAGCCACGGGCGAGCTCCTGAACAGCCGCCCTCCGGACATCGTTATCCTCATCGTCTTGAGCGCGGGTTTTGAGCCAGGTGAGGGTGTCGGGGTCATCTTTCCAGCCACGGGCGAGCTCCTGAACCGCCGCGTATCGGACATCCCAATTCTCATCGTCTTGAGCGCGGGTTTTGAGCCAGGTGAGGGTGTCGGGCGTGGGCCAATTTTGCGCGATAGCTGCTACAGATTCCTCTGGTATGTATGAGCTTGGATTGACTGATATCCAACCCTTGAGCAGGTCGAGCAGATCTGTATACTCTTTCCATCCGCTCACAACAGCCCCTATAAGGTCTTTGGAAAGATCTTCATCAAGGTTGAAAGGATATTGATGCTCTATTTCATAATCAAGTCGTTTTAACAGTTGACTTGCCTCATTGCTGATCTCTCCACGACTGCGAACCTCTGACAGGCAGTATGCCGCCAGGAGTAGATTAGCCAGCCCTTCTCGGCGTAAATTATCGCCAGATGAGAAATCAGCTCTATTTATCTTTTGAGCCATTAAGAAAGTGATGACATCGCCCACAAACTTGGGTTCTATCATCCCCGCAATCAGCCGTAAAACCTCTTGCCAGCTCTCCTCTTGCCAGTGAGCACCAAAGGTCTGGGCCTTTAGCTTTTCAAACCTAAGAGTCTGTGTTTCTTTAAATTCCCAAACAAATGCCCAGGCGGCAAAAAACTCTAGAAATGTGCGGTGTACAAAGGCATAGTTGTCGGCCCCCAGGTAGCACAAAATAAAATTGCGTTCTCGCAGTTGCCGAATCATCAGCCGTGCCACTTCGCGGGGCTTGTCAATGTCAATAGACTTCAGATACTCCGCCAAAATGGCTTCCAGGTCTTGGGCGCTAATAATATTCCCTGCCAGCCCTGCTTCCCCCGACTGCATGTGAAAGGCCACCTTTCGCAGCATCGCCTGCTTATCCCGATAGTCAATCGTCACCGGGTCGAGCCGCTGCTCGATCAGGTTGCGCTCTACATCCCACTGGTGCAGCAACACCCGCGACGCCTGGTTATACAGCTCTGGCCGATCCCTCGGCAACTCCTGGTTGCGGTTCAAAATCGCCATCATCGTCAGCAGCAGCGGGTTCCCGGCCAGCTCGCGAATCGCCTTCGAGTCGCGAATGGCTTTGTGCAGGCGATCACGCTTGCGTACCTTGTCGGCCCCCTCGGCAAAGGTTTGGTCGTGCCAGCGCTCAATAAAGTCGGCAATTTGGTCATCGGTCAGGTCTTGCAGCATGTAGTGCTGAAACCCCGCATCCCGAAGGGTCTGCGCCTTGTAGCCCAACCAGCGGGAGGTCGCCACCACCTGCACCTGGGGGTAGTCATTGGTAAAGCGGTGAATATCCGTCACCACCACCTCCCGCAGGTTGGGATCAAACACCTCATCAATGCCGTCAAACAGGGCAATGGCATCCCCCGCCTTCAGCACCTCATCCAGCCGCAGTTGGTTGAGGCGGCAGGCAATATCGCCCTGGTGCAAATACTCCACCAGGCTGCTGCATTTGTGCTCGTGGCGGTCTCTGGCATACTTGCGCAGCTCAATCAGCAGGGGCAGGGGCCGTTGGGCCAGCTCCTTCAGATCGCCCACGGGCTGCTCGGCCCATTGCAAGGCAATGTATTGCAGGAGGGTAGACTTACCCGATCCCGGATCGCCTAGTACCACGGCATGGTCTGCCCCGGCCCGGCCCCGTTGCCCATTGCCCGCCGTGCGACCCACCAGCTCCAGCACCGTTTGAATCGGCTGCTCTACATAGGTGCGGCGATAGGCTTCGATTTGTGCTGCTTCCAGCGCTTCGACATCCAGTTCGCCCCGCTGCTGTAGCTCCGCCCGCTTCTCCTTGGGAATTTCGTAGACCTTGGGGTTAAATTCCTGGCAGGTTCGCACATCCTGGGGAATAAACATGCGCCACAGCTTCAGGTCGTTGTAGGCGTAGGCCGAGGTATCCAGCGACTCTAGCTTTAGGTTGCCGTACTGCTCCCGCAGGGTTTCTTGATACTTGCGTAGGTCAAAGTCGGGCGGTAGGCCCACCAGTTCGTCCATGCCCTGGCGCAGGGCCTCCTGGTTGTGCAACACCAGCAACTCCCGCAGGTCGGGGGCACTGCGCAAAATGCCTTTGACCTCCCGCACGTACTGCTCCCGCAGGGTTTCTTGATACTTGCGTAGGTCAAAGTCGGGCGGTA